>CAYPUS010000063.1:0-4843 GCA_964413815.1 uncultured Aquabacterium sp.
AGCGCCAGGATGTTGGTCTGGAAGGCGATGCCATCGATCACACCGATGATGTCGTAGATCTTGCGCGAGCTGTCTGAGATGTCGGTCATCGTGCCCACCACGTCGCTGACCACCTTGCCACCGGCCTGCGCCACCGAGGCGGCACGCGCGGCCACATCGTTGGCCTGCGAGGCGGCGGCCGCGTTCTGCGCGACGATCGAGGTCAGCTGCTCCATCGAGGCGGCCGTTTGCTGCAAGTTGGACGCCTGCTCTTCGGTGCGCTGGCTCAGGTCGGCATTGCCCGACGCAATCTGGGCCGAGGCGGTGCTGACCGACTCCACGCCGTTGCGCACTTCGCTCACGACGCGGTTCAGGTGCCCCACCATCTCGCCGAGTGCGCGCTGCAACTGCGCGACCTCATCGTTGCCCTGGCTGTCGATCCGGATGGTCAGGTTGCCATGCGCGACCTCGGAAGCGACCTTCACCGCACGCTCCAGCGGCGTGACGATCGAGCCCGTGATCGACCAGGCCAGCACACCCGCCAGGCCCATCGCGCCCACCACCAGCACGCCGGAGATGATCAGGCCACGCTTGTACAGCGCGTTGACCTCTTGGCCGTCTGCCTGGGCCATGCGGTCGTTGTACTCCGCCAGCGCCTTGAGCGATGCCGTCAGGCCGTCGAAGGCCGCCAGGCCTTCCTTGCTGACATAGGCCTGCGCCGCAGCCAGATCGCCTCTGCGCGCCAGTTCAATGCCGGCATCGGAGGCCTTCACGTAGTTGGCCCATTCGCGCATGGCCACCTCAAAGAGGCGCCGCTCCTCGGCATCGACAATGGCGACCTCGTAGGCATGGCGGTACTTTTCAAAATCCGCTTTGCTGCGCGCCACACGTTCGACGGAAGCGGCCACCTGGTCCGGGGTCGAGATCGAGACCCGGTAATCGCGCACACGCATGCGGCTGGCCACCTCGGCCATCAAGAGGCTGTCACGCACGCCGGTCAGGCGCACCTGGATCAGCACCTCGGTCTTGTCGTGCACCCGGCTGCTGCCGAGCGCCGTGCTGATGGCCATCACCGCCATCAACAACAACACAATGGAGAAAGCCAGCATCAGCTTGGCCTTGACGGAAAGTCGCGTGAGAAACCTCATGTCCTGAACCTTTCGGATACATCTTCACAGCAAGGCGGCGGCCACTAACCAGCCCGCACGCGCTTGCACCGTCTACAGTATCGGGAAGACCCGCCTTGGGTTAAGGCAGAACTTGAGGCGCTTTTCACAACAAATTTACGCGTACGCATACTGGTACGCAATGCAGTGATCCATGTCACGCCCCATGCCCCTGAAGCGAACGACCCCACGCAAGCCGGCCACGCCCCGGGTGCGCCGTGGCAATGAGCAAGATCAGCAGGCCCTGCGCCGCGCGGCGCTCGACGCGGCCATGCAGCTCTTCCAGGAACAGGGGCTGCAGGGCGTGACCATGCGTGTCGTGGCCGCGCAGGTGGGCGTCTCGGCGATGGCGCTGTACCGCTATTTCCCCAACAAGGCCGGGCTCTTGCACGGGCTGTGGGAATTCACCGTGAGCGATCTCTACAGTGCGCTCGCGCCCGTGGCGGCCGACAACACCGTTTCAGCTCGGCAGCGCCTGCGGCAGGCCATCGACCTCTTCCTGGGCTATTACGAAAGCCGACCGGAGTATTACCGGCTGCTTTTCATGACCGACCCGTCGCACGTGGAAGCGAATGATTTGCGCTGGGCCGACGCGCCGATCTTCCGCGAGATGCTCCGGCTCGCGCGGGGCATCACACGCGACGTGGCCGAAGAGATCGGCGGCGACCCGGAGCGCGTGCGCCTGGCCACCGACCTGCGCCACGCGCTGTGCAGCGGTTACCTGCACGCCCGGCTGGTCAATGTGCGCTATCCCTGGCAGGACATGGCCGCATTACGAAAAGAGGCGATCGAACAGATCGCCTCTTCGGTGGAAAACTGCCTGCGCCACCCGACAACGGCCGGCGACGAAGGCCGCTGAACCGGCTCAGATTTCGGCAAGATCCATGGTGCCCGTGGGAGCCCAGACGCCACCGTCGAAACGGTCGTCGTTGTCCTGGCTCTTGAGCCACAGGATCAGCTGCCCCTGCGTCATGGGCTTGGCGAAGAAGTCGCCCTGCATCATCTGGCAGCCGGCATTGCGCAGCCAGGTCACCTGCTCCACCGTCTCGACACCTTCGGCCACGCTCTTGACCCCCAGGCGGTTGGCCAGGGAAATCATCAGCTCCAGCAAGGCGGGATCGAACTGCGGCTTGCCGATCGCGGCCACGAAGACACGGTCGATCTTGATCTTGTCGACCTTCATGTCCACCAGGCGGCCCATCGAGGAATAGCCGGTGCCGAAGTCGTCGATGGCGATGCGGAAGGACTGGGCCGACAGCTTCTTGAGCGTGGCGTTCTCCTGGCCGGCCTGGCCGGTCATCGCCGAGGTTTCGGTGATCTCGAACTCGATGTCCGATGCCGTCAGGCCATGGCGCTGCAAGGCGTCCTGCACATCGTCGACCAGCGCGCCGTCGGCCAGCTGGCGCAGGCTGACGTCCATGCTGACGTAAGGCACGGCCAGCTGCTGGGCGCGCATGGCCACCAGGTCGGCGCACACCAGATCGATCACGCGCTTGCCCAGGGACACGATCAGGCCCGTCTTCTCGGCCAGCGGCATGAACTCTTCGGGCGGCACCATGCCGCGGGTGGGATGACGCCAGCGCACCATGGCCTCGACACCGCGGACCTGGTCATGGCAATCGAACTGGGGCTGGTAGACCATGAAGAGCTGGTTCTCTTCGATGGCCTTCTTCAGGTCCGCCTGCGCCTGGGCGCGGCCCTTGGACGCATCACCCATGGTCGGGTCGAAGAAGACCAGTCGGCCACGGCCGGCACGCTTGGCCTCGTACATGGCCAGGTCGGCGCGGTGCAGCATCTCGCCCACGCTCATGGTGCCGCGCTTGAGCATGAAGGCACCGATGCTCAGGCCCACCCAATCGGTGCAGCCATCGAGCTGGATGGGCTTGGAGACCTGCTCGATCAGCACGCGCGACATCTTCTCGATGTTGTCGCGCGAGGAGACGTCGGTCAGCAAGGCGGCGAACTCGTCGCCACCCAGGCGGCCGATCAGCACACCTTCGCCCAGCGTGTACTTCAGGCGCTGCGTCACCGTCTTGAGCACCACGTCGCCGGCGATGTGGCCGTGCGTGTCGTTGATGATCTTGAAGCGGTCCAGGTCGAAGTACATCAGGCAACCATCCGTCACCGCCGAAGCCATCGGGCCGGTGCCGGCCTTGGTCTCGCTGTGGTGCTTGAGCGCGCGCTCGAAGGCCACGCGGTTGAGCAGGCCCGTCAGCGGATCGATGTCGGAAGGCTCCAGCGGCCGCATGGCGCTTTGGGCCTCTTCTTCGGCCATGGCCTTGACCGTCTGGCGCCAGATCAACGCCACGACGGTGAACACGGCGACGATCAAGCCGATGTCGCGTGCGGCCGCCGTCCAAGTGGGCAGCAGGTCATGGCTCAGGCTGATCTTGTCTCCGGGCTTGGAGGGCACCAGCATCGACACGCACAACGCGCCCGGCGATGAACTCTCATCGCAGGCCGCAGCCTGGGGCTTGGCATAGAGGGTTTCGCAAGTGGCAATGCGGCAGTGGCGCACGGCCAGCACGCCGGGCAGAGGGTGGACCACGGGGGACAGGGCCTCGGTGAGCGCCGGCACGTCGACGGTGTCGGATGCCGCCAGCTGGCGCTCGATCACGGCCATGGCCACCTTGGCCTGGACCTCGGCACTGGTATGGGCCTCGTTCAGGCGAAAGCACAACAATGCCACGCACACGGCCAGCAGCGCGGCCACTGCCATGCGCGGCAGCGTCAGCCAGCCTTCGCTCTCGTGTTGCTTCTGCGCCTCTGAAACCTGCTCTACGGGATTGTGAATGGCCATGGGTGCTGCCTGGGGACGTGTACCGACCCTTCCCTTATCGGCGCCCGCAACGCAAGGTTGAGGGCTTCGGCCACCCGAAACGAGCCAGGACCGCACAGGTGCACGCCTTTGGGGCGGCGTTTTTTCAGCAGGCGCAAACAGTGGGCGCTTCAGGCGTTGACCACGATGGTCACCAAGGCCGACGCGTCTTCCAGCGCCGTGACCGAGTGGGGCGATTGGGCGGCCACCAGCACCAGCTGGCCGGCACGCAGGGTCTGGCGCACCCCGTCGACCTCGACCTCGATCGCCCCTTCCAGACATTGGATGGTGACTTCGCCTTGCACCTTGTGCATGGCCAGGGCCTTGCCGGCCGGCAGCACGAGCCGGATCAGTTCCAGATCCCGGGACTTGAACAAGGCGATGGTCTTTTCGCTTCGCAGCCGCTCGCCAAGCGGCGTGACATCGATGAGCTCGCCTGAGCCCGCGTGGTGGATGGCCATACGGTTTCCTCCGGTCAGACGTGGTGATGGCCCAAAGATTAGACCACCAAGCTTGTGCGATATTGAAGGCTTTCCCCGGCGCCGCCAAGCCTTCGCACGATGACCCTGAGACAGACAGCGATAGCCGCCTACCTGATTCTGCTGCACCTCGTGGCAGGTGTCGCACTGGTCAAGACGGACCTGCTGTCACGCGTGGCGGTCCGCCTGGGCCTGACCTCGCCCAGCATGCCCACGGGCGAAGCCATCGTGGCCACCTGGCAGGCCTTCCACGGCACCATCGATGCGCGCGTGCCGGATGGCGCCACCGTCTTCCTGGGCGACAGCATCACCCGGGCGATGCCGGTGGAGGCGATCACGCCGGACGCCGTCAACTTCGGCATCGGCTGGCAGCGCTCCGACCAGCTCCTGGCGGCGATGGA
>CAYPUS010000063.1:4853-11918 GCA_964413815.1 uncultured Aquabacterium sp.
GCAGCGGGCCGCCCGCGCGGTGTTGATGATCGGCACCAATGACCTGCTGCAGGGCCGAGACGCCGACATCGAGGCGCGCTACCGCGCCATCCTGGCCAAGATGCCGCCCGCCCTGCCGGTGCTGATGGTGGGCGTGCCCCCGCTGGCGCCCACCGAGTCGGCGATGCAGGGCAAGGTCGATCCCGCCCGCGTACAGGCCACCCTGGCCAGTGCCCAGCGTGCCTGCGCCGCCCACCCGCGCTGCCGCTTCGTCAGCGCCTACGACGCATTGAGTCAGCTCGGGCACACCCTGCCCGGCGTGCTGCAAGCGGACGGCATCCATCTGGCGCCGCAGGGGTATGAACGGCTGACGGGGTTGATTCGCGACGCGCTCGGCCAACTCGGCTGAACTCCCCCGCGGGCGGTAGCCCGGACCGTGAGCTAAGCCACATTTGGCGCTGTCCACCAGCCCCCGAAACGGGGAGTCTGTCGGGACTACCCTCCCTCTCTGGCGGGGCCCGGCCACCTAATATCCGAAGCTGATAATCGTGGGCATAACGATGTCCACAGGGTCGGTATGTCTTCATCTCTCGTCACTGAACAGGCGGACGGCGCCGAGCCGCCGCTGACCGCAGCCCCGCCGCCACAGCCCTGGAAAGCGCTGTGCCTGCTGGCCCGCCTGCACCACATCGCGGCCGACCCCGACACCCTCGCCCACCAACAGGGCGTGAGCCCCACCTCGCCGGTCTCCGATGGCGAACTGCTGGGCGCCGCCAAAGCCCTGG
The DNA here is from genome assembly GCA_964413815.1 of uncultured Aquabacterium sp. Classification (GTDB taxonomy): domain Bacteria; phylum Pseudomonadota; class Gammaproteobacteria; order Burkholderiales; family Burkholderiaceae_C; genus Aquabacterium. The sequence goes on from CAYPUS010000063.1 coordinate 5,618, forward strand.
GCCTCAAGGCCAAGATCAGCCGCACCCAGGCTTCGCGCCTGAACCTCGCGCCCCTGCCCGCGCTGGCACGCCTGCGCGATGCCAACGGCCAAAGCCGCTGGGTGCTGCTGGCCCAGTGCGATGGCCAGCGCGTGCTCTTTCAGGATCCCAATGAAGAAGGCGGCGGGCGGCCCACGATCGAGCCCATCGACGTCTTCCTGCAGCAATGGGCCGTCGATGGCTCAGGCGAGCTGCTGCTGGCCACCAGCCGCGCCAGCCTGGCCGGCGATCTGGCCAAGTTCGATTTCAGCTGGTTTGTCCCCGCCATCGTCAAGTACCGCAAGCTGATCGGTGAGGTGATGCTGGTCTCGCTGTTCCTGCAGCTGTTCGCGCTGGTCAGCCCGCTGTTCTTCCAGGTCGTGATGGACAAGGTGCTGGTGCACCGCGGCATGACGACGCTGGACGTGCTGATCATCGGCCTGGTGGTGGTGGTCGTGTTCGAAAGCCTGCTCAACGGCCTGCGCGCCTATGTGTTCAGCCACACCACCAGCCGCATCGATGTGGAGCTGGGCGCGCGCCTGTTCCGCCACCTGGTGCAACTGCCCCTGGCCTACTTCCAGGCGCGGCGCGTGGGCGATTCGGTGGCGCGCGTGCGCGAGCTGGAGAACATCCGCAACTTCCTGACCGGGCAGGCGCTGACGCTGGTGCTGGATGTCGTGTTCTCCGTCCTCTTCATCGCGGTGATGTTCCTCTACAGCGCGCAGCTCACGCTGATCGTGCTGCTGAGCGTGCCGCTGTACACGCTGGTGATCCTGAGCATCGTGCCGCTGCTGCGCGCCCGCCTGGACGAGAAGTTCGCGCGCGGCGCCGAGAACCAGGCCATGCTGGTCGAGACCATCACCGGCATCCAGACCGTCAAGGCCCACGCGCTGGAGCCGGCCATGGGCCGCCGATGGGACACGCAACTAGCCGGCTACGTCTCGGCCAGCTTCAAGACGCAGAACCTGGCGGCCTGGGGCCATGAGGCCATCAACCTGATCGGCAAGCTCGTCAACGCCGCCACCTTGTGGTTCGGGGCCAAGCTGGTGATGGACCAGGAACTGACGGTGGGCCAGTTCGTGGCCTTCAACATGTTCGCCGGCCGCGTGGCCCAGCCCATCATGCGCATGGCCCAGATGTGGACGGACTTCCAGCAAACGGGCATCTCCATGCAGCGCATGGGTGACATCCTCAACACCCGCACCGAGGTGCCGCGCACCAATGCCGCGCAACTGCCCCCCATCAAGGGCCGCATCACCTTCGACCAGGTCAGCTTCCGCTACCGCCCCGAGGCCGCGCCCGTGCTGCAACAGGTGGGCCTGGACATCCGGCCCGGCGAGGTCATCGGCATCGTCGGCCGATCGGGCTCGGGCAAGAGCACGCTGACCAAGCTCGTGCAGCGCCTGTATGTGCCCGAGCAAGGCCGTGTGCTGATCGACGGCATCGACATCAGCCTGGTCGATGCCGCGCAGCTGCGCCGCCAGATCGGCGTCGTGCTGCAAGACAACTTCCTCTTCAACCGCAGCGTGCGCGAGAACATCGCCATCGCCGACCCGGCCGCGCCGCTCGAAGCCGTGATGCATGCGGCTCGCATGGCTGGCGCGCACGACTTCATCAGCGAGCTGCCCGAGGGTTACGACACCATCGTGGGTGAGCAAGGGGCATCCCTCTCGGGCGGCCAGCGCCAGCGCGTGGCCATCGCCCGCGCGCTGTTCACCAACCCGCGCGTGCTGATCTTCGACGAGGCCACCTCGGCGCTGGACTACGAATCCGAGGCCATCATCCAGCGCAACATGGCCCACATCTGCCGGGGCCGAACCGTCATCATCATCGCCCACCGCCTGAGCGCGGTGCGCCACGCCAACCGCATCATCGCCATGGAGCGCGGGCGCATCGTCGAAGCTGGCTCGCACGATGAACTCGTCGCGCGGCCCAAGGGCCTGTATGCCTACCTCTGGCGCATGCAGCAAGGCAACAAGCCGCAGGAGGGCCAGCCATGAGCACCCCCAACATCAGCAATGCGGCCACCGTCGACCAGGCGCAAGGCAGTGGCCAAGAGGCCCCAAACCGCCACCCCTTGGGCGACCTGCTGCGCCACTACCGCGCCGTCTTCCAGGCCGCCTGGCAGCAGCGCCATGAACTGGCCGGCCCTGCCCGGCTGGCCGATGAGGCCGCCTTCCTGCCGGCCGCGCTGAGCCTGCAGGTCACGCCTCCGCATCCCGCGCCCCGCCGCGTGTACTGGGCCATCATCAGCCTCTTCACCATCGTGCTGCTGTGGGCCTGCTTCGGCCAAGTCGACATCGTCGCCGTGGCACCGGGCCGCATCGTCGTCAGCGATGGCACCAAGCTGATCCAGCCCCTGGAGGCCAGCGTGGTCAAGGCCATCCGCGTGCAGGACGGCGACAAGGTCAAGGCCGGCCAGGTGCTCATCGAGCTGGACCCGACCACCGCCCAGGCGGACAACAGCCGCGTCACGCAAGAGCGGGCCGGCGCCCTGGCCGAAGCCTGGATCACCCAGGCGCAGCTGGATGCGCTGACCGTGCACAAAGGCCGCAAGGCCCCTGCCCTGCCCTCCGAGGCCCGTCAGCCCGACACCGGCCTGACGCCTTCGGCCCTGGCCCTGGCCGAAAGCCAGCTGCAGGCCGAATGGGAAAACATCCAGGCCCAACAGGCCAAGCTGGATGCCGACATCGCCTTCAAGACGGCCGAGCTGGAAACCGTGCGCGGCCAGATCCGCAAGCTGCTGGCCACCCTGCCCATCCTGCAAAAGCGCGAAGACGATTTCGCCACGCTGGCCAAGCAAGGCTTCGTGAGCCAGCACGCCAACGAGGACCGTACCCGCGCCCGCATCGAGATGGAGCGCGACCTCGACACCCTGCGCTCGCGCCGCGAAGAAACCAAGCTGGCCATCAAGCAAACCGAGCAGGCCCGCGCCGCCTGGCGCACCGAAACCCTCAAGTCCCTCAATGAGCGGCACGTCAAGGCTGATCTGCAAAGCCGCTCGCTGCAGGCCGAAGGCATCAAGACCACCCAGCGCGAAAAGCTCACCACCTTGACCGCGCCCGTCGACGGCACCGTGCAGCAACTGGCCGTGCACACCACCGGCGGCGTGGTCACGCCCGCGCAGGTGCTGCTGGTGGTCGTGCCCGACCAGGCCTATGTCACGGCCGAGGTCACGCTGGAGAACAAGGACGTCGGCTTCGTGCGCCTGGACCAGGATGCCGAGATCAAGCTGGAGACCTTCACCTTCACGCGTTACGGCACGGTGCCGGCCAAGGTGACCCACATCACCGCCGATGCGGTGATGCAGGAAACCAAGGCCCAGCCCAAGGACGGCGAGGCCGTGCTCACGGGCGGCGCCGTCTTCCCTGCCACGCTGACCCTGGCACGCAACACCATCGACGTCGACGGCAAACCCGTGCGGCTCGCACCCGGCATGAACCTGACGGCCGAGATCAAGACCGGCAAGCGCCGCCTGATCGAATACCTGCTCAGCCCGGTGCAAAGCCATGTGCAGGAAAGCATGCGCGAGCGATAGGCCACACCCATGCGCATTCTGCTCATCCACCAGAACTTCCCCGGGCAGTTCCGCCGCATCGGCCACGTCTGGGCGCAGCAACCGGGCTGGGACGTGGTCGGCATGGGCCGCCGCACCGCGCCCGGCATGGCCAGCGTGCGATGGATCCCCTACGACCTCAGCCGCGAGCCGGCCAAGCAGCAACACCCTTACCTGCGCCAGATGGAAGGCGCCGTGCTGCACGGCCAGGCCACCGCCCGCGTGATGCTCAACCTCAAGCAGAAGGGCTACCGCCCCGATGCCATCCTGGCCCACCCCGGCTGGGGCGAGACGCTGTATGTGCGCGACATCTTTCCCGATGCGCGCCTCATCCATTTCTGCGAGTGGTACTACGGCACCGCCGACAGCGACACCAGCTTCGACCCCGAGTTCCCCACCACCTTTGACACCCTGGCCAAGCTGCGCACCTGGAACGCGCTGCACAACCTGAACCTCGAACACTGCGACGCGGGCGTGAGCCCCACGCACTGGCAACGCAGCCGCCACCCCGAGATCTACCTGCCCAAGATCAACCTGGCCCACGAAGGCATCGACACCGACCTGCTGCAGCCCGATCCGCATGCGCAGTTCACGCTGCCCAACGGCCAGGTGCTCAAGGCGGGTGACCCGGTCATCACTTATGTGGCGCGCAATCTGGAGCCTTACCGCGGCTTTCACGTCTTCATGCGCACGCTGCACCGGGTGCAACAGGCGCACCCACGCTGCCAGACCATCATCGTGGGCGGGGACGACGTCAGCTATGGCCAGAAGCCTTCGGACGCGCCCAACTGGCGCGAGAAGATGCTGCGTGAGGTGCCGCTGGATGCGACCCGCACGCACTTTCTGGGCAAGCTGCCTTACGACCAATACCGGCGCGTGCTGCAGGTCTCGGCCGCGCACGTGTACCTGACCTATCCCTTTGTGCTGTCCTGGTCGATGCTGGAGGCCATGGCCTCGGGCTGCGTGGTCATCGGTTCACGCACGGGGCCTGTGGAAGAGGTGCTGGTCGATCGAGAGAACGGTCTGCTCGTTGACTTCTTCAATCAGGCGGAGATGGCCGACCGGATTGTGGAAGCGCTGGAGAACCCGGAAGGCATGCGGCCGCTGCGGCAAGCGGCGCAGCGGTGTGTGCGAGAGCGCTACAGCCTGGCGGAGGGGGAGCGGCAGTTCAGGCAGTTGCTCAAGCCTGCTGCGGCGCCCCTGTAGGCCAAGCGGATCAATCACTCAAACTCAAGCAGTCAATCAGAGCTTGCTGTTCAAGCGCCAGAGCTGTTGCATTCGCGAATGCGGCTCTGGAGGAATTCAGCACGCGCGATGGTCTGGCTCGTCGCGCAATCGAGGTTGACGAAGAAGCTGTTGCCCTCGCGGCGCGAGCACTGGCCGTTGCGCTGCTTCATCCAAGCGATCTGCCCGCGCTTCAAGGCTGCTTTGCCGGGTGCATCCAGCAAGGGCACCAGTTCTTGGTAGCGCTCGTTCAACTCCTTGTCGGCCTCGCCATAGATGGGAACTTGCATGGCAACCCTAGGCGTTGAGATTGTCTTGCAGAGACTCCCACTCTCTTGCTAATTTGAAAATGGTAGGTTTGACATGCTCCAGTGCATCTTGATTCCCGTACCTCGCTTCGAGGGCAATCACTCCTCGCTGAAGTGACGGGCCCAGTTCAATGCTCGCCCGCTCCAGCGACATGTTTGCATCTCGAAGCATAGAGAGAAGCTGAAGGGACGGCCCCTTTACACCGTTGTCGAGCAACGCGTGGAACAAGTTTTTAGGGATGTTTAGATGCCGAGCGATCTCGTTGCCAAACTTCCGACCTTTACTGAGTCCACCTTTGTGCCAGACGAAGGCGACGATGATGAGCCACAAGATCAGGACACCGATTGCAATTTTCATAAGGTCCCCTGCGTGCCACTTTTCCTCTGGGGCTTTGCGACGCTAATTGCCTAGCGAATGAAAGGGAATTCCCGTCCCGAAATAGCCGCTGATTTGCGGCGCCGGTCATGAAAGACCAAGATGGGAAGTGCAAATTACTCATCTTTGTTTCATCCGAAAGGGGAAGTCCATGACTATTTTGTTCGTTGGAATCGATCTCGCCAAGACCGTGTTTTGCCTATGCGCCCATTGCGATGCGCAGTTTCGCGAAGCGACCATTGTCAAGCTCCAGTGTGGCCGAGGTCGCACTCCCAAGAAACAAGCGTGCGTGCTCGACTTTTGGCATTTCGTACAGCTTGTAGCCCAAGCCTATGCCTTGCCGATTCAGGGCGTAGAAGTTGACTGTTTCCCATGAGTCGGTGGTCCATTCTTGGACGCGACGTTGTTTGTGCAAGTCGCTGATGTCCGGTGTAGGAACCCAGACCTTTGCGGTGAAGACCCCTGAACCAGACTCCACGAGTGGTGCGTATCCGTTTGCCCTGACAACTTCATCGCTCATTGGCTCACTGAGCGGGTATATCTTCAAGTTGTCCGGGATGTCGAGTTCGATGCCGTACTCATATGTCCGGTCGTTCGTGCGCAAACCGCCCGTGATCGCGGCTGCTACGGACACATGCTTGAAGTGGGCCGGAAGCTCGCTCAGGTATGACCGATAAGTCTCTGCATAGCTGGCAGGTAAATAACCAACCAGTTGATTGCGAACCATGACCCGAACTGCATTCGGGTCGTGTTGGTTCTGGCTTTCGAACTCAAGGTACGCCAGACATATAGCTAATGCAGGTGTGCCTTGCTTATTCA
>CAYPUS010000064.1:0-6396 GCA_964413815.1 uncultured Aquabacterium sp.
CGAGCAGGCCTTCTACATGGTCGGCACGATCGACGAGGCCTTCGAGAAGGCCAAGGCACTGAACTAAGCGGCAAGAACAGGCACAGGCGGTCATCCTTGACTGCCTTGCGCCTGGCCTGTCGCTCTCACGAAAGAGAGCACCATGTCCACCATTCACGTTGACGTCGTTTCCGCCGAAGAGTCGATCTTCTCGGGCGAAGCCACGCTGGTGTCCTTGCCTGGCGAAGTGGGCGAGCTCGGCATCCTGCCGCGCCACACCCCCCTGATCACCCGCATCAAGCCGGGCGCCGTGCGGATTCAGCGCGCCGACAACAAGGAAGAAGAGTTTGTCTTCGTGGCCGGCGGCATCCTCGAAGTGCAGCCCCATTGCGTGACCGTTCTGGCCGACACCGCCATCCGCGGCAAGGACCTGGACGAAGCCAAGGCCAGTGAAGCCAAGCGCCTGGCCGAAGAAGCGGTGCAGAACGCCAAGGGCGAGCTGGACCTGGCCAAGGCCCAGTCCGAGCTGACCGAACTGGTGGCCCAACTGGCTGCCATCCGCCGCCTGCGCAAGAAGTGATGAACCTCTGAACGCACGCCCGTTCGCGGGCCGTGCCGCGCGAAGCCCGAGTTGCCCGCTGGTAACCCGGGCTTTTTTCTTTGTGCCTGCGCGGGCGCACCACCCTTTCCGCGGCACAGATGGGCGGCGGCGCTAGACTGTAGGGCTAGTCGCTGCATACCGACTGCATTGACCGACTGTACGGAGCCATCCATGTCTACACGGCGTACTGCCGCACCTGCCAGCTCACCCACCCGCGGCGCCACCCAGCGCGTCGCCAAGGCACCCGCCGCCAAGGCCCGGGCCCTGACCGCGCAGGATTACCTTCAAAAGATCCTCACCAGCCGCGTCTACGACGTGGCCATCGAAACCCCGCTCGAGGAAGCGCGCAACCTGTCTCGGCGACTGGGCCACAACGTCCTGCTCAAGCGCGAAGACAAGCAGCCCGTCTTCAGCTTCAAACTGCGCGGCGCCTACAACAAGATGGCGCAACTGACCCGCGCACAGCTCGGCAAGGGCGTGATCTGCGCATCGGCAGGCAACCACGCCCAGGGCGTGGCCCTTGGCGCGCGCCGCATGGGCTGCCAGGCCACCATCGTCATGCCCGTGACCACGCCCGATGTGAAGATCGATGCCGTGCGCCAGTTCGGTGGCGACAACGTCAACATCGTGCTGCACGGCGAGAGTTACACCGATGCCGCTTTGCATGCCCGTGTGTTGGAAAAGAAGAAGGGGATGACCTTCGTGCACCCCTTCGACGATCCGGACGTGATCGCAGGGCAGGGCACGGTGGCCATGGAAATCCTTCGCCAGCATGGCGGTCCCATCGATGCGGTCTTCGTGGCCATCGGCGGGGGCGGTCTGATCAGCGGCGTGGCCGCCTACATCAAGGCCGTTCGCCCGGAGATCAAGGTGATCGGTGTGCAGATGGACGATTCCGACGCCATGGTGCGCTCGGTCAAGGCTGGCAAGCGCGTCACGCTCAGCGAGGTGGGCCTGTTCTCGGACGGCACGGCCGTCAAGCTGGTGGGCGAGGAAACGATGCGCCTGACCCGGCAGTACGTGGACGAGTTCGTCACCGTCAACACCGACGCGGTGTGCGCGGCCATCAAGGACATCTACCAGGACACGCGCTCGATCGTCGAGCCGGCTGGCGCGCTGGGCGTGGCAGCGCTCAAGCAGTATGCGGCGCGCCACGGCGGCCAGGGCAAGACCTACATCGCCATCAACTGCGGCGCCAACATGAACTTCGACCGGCTGCGCTTCGTCGCCGAGCGCGCCGAGGTGGGTGAAGAGCGCGAGGCGCTGGTGGCGGTGACCATTCCCGAAGAGCGCGGCTCCTTCAAGCGCTTTTGCGAGACCATCGGCCCACGCAATGTCTCCGAGTTCAACTACCGCATCTCGGATGCCGACCAGGCGCACGTGTTCGTGGGCCTGACCACCAAGGAAAAGGGCGAATCCAAGAAGATCACCCGCCAGTTCGAGAAGCAGGGTTTCAGCGCCGTCGATCTGACGCAGGACGAACTGGCCAAGACGCACATCCGCCACATGGTGGGCGGCAGGTCCTTGCTGGCCGAAGGCGAGCGCCTTTACAGCTTCATCTTCCCGGAGCGCCCGGGTGCCTTGATGACCTTCCTGACCAGCTTGCCGCCGGGCTGGAACATCAGCCTGTTCCATTACCGCAACCAGGGCGCCGACTACGGCCGCATCCTGGTGGGCCTGCAGGTGCCCAAGGCCGAGACGAAGTCGATCAAGCCTGTGCTGGACAAGCTGGGCTACATCTACGTGGACGAGAGCCGCAACCCCGGGTATCGGCTGTTCTTGCGCTGATCAGGGTCCGTCAAGGGGCTTGAAGGGGGGCGCGGCGCTCAAGGCGGCGCGCTGCCGAGATCAGGCGTCGGAAGGCATCGGGGTCCGCTCCATCAAGGGCGACTCGCCCGCCGGCGGGTTGTACTCCGGCTCGGGCGACATCGTGGCGCCCGTCGGAGGCGGCAAGGCGCCCGTGGACGGCGGTGGCAGCAGCGGCAGATCGAGGGTGGCGGCAGCAGGTCCGCCAGACGGGCCGATCGATGCGCCGCGCTGCGTGAGCGACAGCAGCACCGTCTCGCCATCGATCACGCCGCCGACACGCACGGCGCGGGGCGGCTTCCCATCGATGGACAGCAGGGCCACGCCGGTGCGGTCGCCTTCTTGACGCGGGGCGACCACGCCCAGCAGGCGCAGGCGGGCGACCAGGGCCGAGGCGGCGGTGAGGGCGCCCTGATTGCTGCCGTCGGCCGGTTTGGCGGGGCCGGCCAGCAGACGCCGCAATTCGCCCTGAGCGCCGCCATCGAGCGACACAGGGGTGGCCGTGGACGGCACACCGGTGGGCTGCGCCAGCCAGCGCAGGCCCCAGTAAGCCAGGCTGGCCGCGACAGCGGCCCAAATGATGAGGGCGAAGATGCGAGGTGCCATATCCGGCCATTATGATGGTTGTTCGGCGCGCCGTGGCTCCGGAGTTGGCCTGTGAACCTCGGGTTCATCCCTCATCGTTTCTGCTGCGCGATGGGGCATGCTTGCGCCCTCTTGGTTTAGCTTATTAAATTGGGGCAAGTTGCCACCTGGGCGACCCGACCACACGTTTTCCGGAAATTGACACTCATGAAGATGTTTGCACGACATGCCCTGCGCGGCGTGGTGAAGGCGGCCCGCCGTGGCGCCCAAGGCGTTCAGAAGGGCTTCACCCTGATCGAACTGATGGTGGTGCTGGTGATCATCGGCCTGCTGGCGGCACTGATCGTGCCCAACGTGCTGGACCGTGTCGACACCGCCCGCGAAACGGCCGCGCGCACCGACGTGGCCAACCTGATGCAGGCGCTCAAGCTCTACAAGCTCGACAACCAGCGCTTCCCCACCGCTGAGCAGGGCCTGCAGGCCCTGATCACCAAGCCGACGGCCTCGCCCGTCCCGCCCAACTGGAAGCCCTACCTGGAAAAGCTGCCCAACGATCCCTGGGGCCGCCCCTACCAGTACGTGAATCCGGGCGTCAAGGGCCCGATCGATGTCTTCAGCTTCGGCGCGGATGGCCAGGCTGGTGGCGAAGGTGGTGATGCCGACATCGGATCCTGGCAATAAGCGGCGCCGCGTCAGCGGCTTCACGCTGATCGAGTTGATGGTCGTGATGGCGCTGGTCGCCCTCTCGATCGCAGCGGTGACCTTTGCCATCCCGGATCCCTCCAATACCCGCCTGGAGCGGGAGGCCGCCCGGCTGATCGCCTTGCTGGAGTCGGCGCGCATGCAGGCACGCACGGGCGCCATGACGGTGCTGTGGGTGCCGCAGCCCAATGGCCCGGAGGCCGACTACCAGTTTCTGGGCATGCCGCCCCCCCTCATGCCGCCCCTGAAGTGGATGGAGCCCGATGTGCGGGCCGAAGTCGTTGGGGCCAAGAGCATCGTGCTGGGCCCCGAGCCGGTGATCGGGGCGCAAAGCGTGATCCTGCGCATCGAGGGCAAGCAGATCATCGTCGGCACCGATGGGCTCAGCCCCTTCGATGTCCTGACCGGTCAGCGGTCTTCCGAAGATGAGCCGAACCAGGAGGGCGACGATGCCAGTCAGGCCCAATGAGGCCCCACGCCCAGGCGCCTTGGCCGGCATGACCCTGATCGAGGTGCTGGTGGCCCTGGCCATCGTGGCCATCACCCTGTCTGCCGGCATCAAGGCCGCCGGCGGCCTGACCGTCAATGCCCAGCGCATGACCGACCTCATGGTGGGGCAGTGGTGCGCCGAAAACCAGTTGATGGCCCTGAAGGTCGGGCGGATCTTCCCGCCCGTGGGCGACAGCGATTTCAGTTGCCAGCAGCTCGATCGCGTGCTGCCCGGCCGCATGACGGTGCGCCCGACCCCCAACCAGAACTTCCGGCGCGTGGACGCGCAGGTGCTTGACGAGCAGGAGCAGCCCATCGTCAAGGTCTCGACCGTGCTGTCGCGTTTCTGAGGTTGCGGATGATGTCGCGCACGCCCCGTCCCCCGTACCGTTCAAGGCCGCTTCGTTCGGCCGGCTTCACGCTGGTCGAGGTGCTGGTGGCCATGCTCATCCTGGCGGTGCTGGCCACCACGGCCTGGAAGGGCATCGACGCCTTGAGCTCATCGCGTCGGGTGGCCGACGGCAACCTCAAGCAGACCCTGCGCGTGCAGGCCGTCATGACGCAGATGGATGCCGACATGGGCCAGATCATGGACACCTTCACCATCCCGGCTGGGGCCCTGCAGTTCGACGGTGCCAATCTGCGCTTGACGCGGCGGGTGCCGACGGGAATCCAGGTGGTGGTGTGGTTTCTGCGCCGAGACCAGTTGATGCGCTGGGCCAGCCCGCCGACCACCCGTGTGGGCGAGCTGGAAAAATACTGGATCAGCAGCTTTCAGCTGCGTGGCCGCGAGCCGGGCACGCTGGTGGCCCTCAAGGGGGTGTCGCAGTTCCAGGTCTATTGCTTCCGCAATGGCTCCCTGAGCAACTGCCAGTCGACCGGCAACATCGGCACTGTCGCGCAGCAGCAAAGCAGCCAGGGCAGCTCGGGCAGCTCGGGCACCCCCGGCGTCCCGGGCAGCCTCTCGGGCCAGGCGGGGCTGGCCGCCCTGGCCATGACCCGCCAGATGCTGCCGCAAGCCATCCGCTGTCAGTTGACGCTGGGTGAGGGCAGTGGTTATGGCGGCAGGCTGTCGCGGGACATCCCGCTGGCGCCGCAAATGATCCAGTGAGGTGATGTGCATGACCTGTCACCTTCCTTTCCTCCAGCGTCCCCGCAGCCTGGCCCGCCAGCGCGGCGCGGCATTGCTGATGGCCATGGTCATCGTCACGCTGGTGGCCACCATGGCATCGTCGATGGTCTGGCAGCAGTGGCGTGCGGCCCAGGTCGAGGGCTCGGAGCGTGTGCGCACGCAGGCCGGGTGGGTGCTCGTGGGGGCGCTGGACTGGGCCCGGCTCATCCTCAAGGAAGACTACAAGTCCGCCCAGGACGTGGACCACCTGGGCGAGCCCTGGGCCGTGCCACTGGCTGAATCCCGCCTGTCGACCTTCCTGGCTGCCGACACCAGCAACACGGCCTCGGATGAGGACGATTCGCCCGAGGCCTTCCTGTCAGGCAAGGTCGAAGATGCGCAAGCCAAGTTCAACCTCTTCCGGTTGGTCGATGGCCAGGGTGCGCTCGTGCCCGAGCAGGTGCTGGCCTTCCGCACCCTGTGCGAGAGCATCGGCCTGGCGCCAACCCTGGCCGATGGTGTGGCGGCGGCCTACCAGCGATCACGGCTGGTGCAGGTCTACGCCGCCTCGCAGGACCCGGCCGTGCTGGCCCAGCTCGGCGGAGAGGCGGGGCGCTTGCAGGCGCCGCTGGTGCCCTGGACGGTCGACCAGCTGCTCTGGCTGGGGCTGGATGCCCTCACGGTCGACCGCTTGCGCCCCTATGTCACCTTGCTGCCGGAGGAGACGCGGGTGAACGTCAACACGGCGAGCAAAGAAGTGATCGCCGCGGTCGTGCCCAACCTCGACATGGGGCGGGCGCAAAGGCTGGTGCAGGCGCGCCAGCGCAAGCCCTTCAAGACAGCCCAGGACATCCTGGATGTCACCGGTCCGATGGTGCCCACCACCCTGGTCCCGGACCCCTTGAGCGGTCTGGATTTCAAGTCCGAGTTCTTCGAGGTGAGCGGCCGCCTGCGTTACGACGACAACATCATCGAACAGCGCCACTTGGTGCGCCGCATGCAGGCAAGTGACGTGGTCGTGCTACACCAGTCCCGGTTTTCGGGCGTCGAGCCTGCCGTGCCGCCGGCTTCGCCGCGATGATGCGGGGTGGCAATATTTACTCTTCAAGCAGGTATCAATCCT
>CAYPUS010000064.1:6406-11888 GCA_964413815.1 uncultured Aquabacterium sp.
CGCTATTTTCACGCTCCTACAATGCCGGGGCATCTATGCTGGATGCTGAAAAACTGACCTTTTGACCGTCTGGGCATGAGCATTCTCATCATTCAACTGCCGGCGCGCGCTCGTTTGAGCGCGGAAGCGGCTGCGGCGGAAGCCGGCGCCGGGCCGTCGGCGGGCGCGCCGAAAGAGTACAGCTACGTGCTCAGCGCGGACGGCATGGCGGTCTCGCGCCAGGGGCACTGTGCCGCGCCGATGCTGCCCAAGGCCGACAGCGTGGTCGCCGTGATGGCCGTCACCGACCTGAGCTGGCACCGGCTGACCCTGCCCAAGGCGCCGGCCGCGCGGTTGCGCGCCGCCCTGGCCGGCATGCTGGAGGAGGCCCTGCTGGCCGACCCGGATGACATGCACCTGGCCGTGGCACCAGGCGCCAAGGCAGGCCAGGAAGTCTGGGTGGCGGCCTGCGACCACACTTGGCTGACCAGCCAGCTGATGGCGCTCGAGAAAGCCAAGGTGCGTGTCGAGCGCGTGGTGCCGGCGGTGGCGCCGGACGAGCCGCCCACCGCCTATTTCCATGAACTGGAAGCCAGCGTCACGACCGATGCCGAGACGGGCGCCGAGACCCTGTTGACCTGGTCCACGCCGGAGGGTGTGGCCACCTGGCCGACCGCCGGAACACTGGCGCGGGCACTTCTGCCCGATCCGCTGCCGATGAACGCCCGTTTCTTCGCGACCCCGCCCGTGGCCTCACCGGCCGAACGCTGGCTGGGCCGCGCTGTCACAGTGCAGAGCCAGGCCGACCATCTTCTGCTGGCGGCGCGCTCCTTGTGGAACCTGTTGCAGTTCGAGCTGACGCCCAGCAGCAAGGGCCTGTACGCCCTGACCGACCAGTGGCGTCGCCTGATGAGCCCTCAGTGGCGCCCCGTGCGCATGGGGGTGATGGCGCTGGTGCTGGTGCAGATCGTGGGGCTGAACCTGTGGGCCTGGCACCAGGAGCGGCTGATCAAGAACAAGAAAGCCGCCATGGTGCAGGTGCTCAAACAGGCGCATCCTCAGGTGCAGGCGGTGCTCGATGCCTCCGTGCAGATGCGCACCGAGACCGAAGCCCTGCGGGCCCGGGCGGGTCAGGCCGGTGGCAGCGACCTGGAGGCCCTGATGCGCGCCCTGGCCTCGTCCTGGCCGCCCGAGCAGCCGACCGCGGGCCTGCAATACGACGGCAGCGCGCTGACCGTGATGCCGCCTCCTGGCTGGGGCCCTGATGAACTCGAGCAGGTGCGCAGCAAGCTGAACGCGGCCGGCATGCAGGTGGAAACAGCCGACGGCCGGGTGACGGTGCGCCGCGCGGTCCCGGGTTGAAGAAAGCACAACGATGAGCAATTTCGCCAGTTCGATCCAGCAGCTGCGGCAGCAGTGGCAGACCAAGTGGTCGGCCATGGCGCCGCGCGAGCGCCAGATCGCCACCGTCGCCATCTGGCTGCTGGTGCTGGTCTTCCTCGTGCTGGTCTGCCTGCGGCCGGCCCTGCGCACCCTCAACGAAGCCCCCGAGAAGCTGCGTGTGATCGACCTGCAGCTCGATGAGATGCGCCGCCTGGCCGGCGAGAGCCAGGCCCTGCGCCAGCGCCCGCCGGTGCCGCCCGCTCAGGCCGAAGCCGCTCTCAAGGTGGCCACCGAGCGCCTGGGCGAAGCCGGCCGGCTGGCCATCCAGGGCGATCGCGCAACCCTGACCCTCAACAAGGTCGATGGCGCGGCCCTGGCGGCCTGGCTCGAAGAAGCCAGGGCCACCGCCCGCATCAAGCCCGTCGAAGCCGGCCTGATGCAGGTGGACCAAGGCGTCTACTCCGGCAACATCGTCGTCTCGATGGGGCCAGGCACGGGAGGCGGCCTCTGAGAGGCGCGCAGCACGCAATGGCCGGCATGTCCCTCTTCGCCAAGCGCCCTGCATGGATGCAGGGGGCCACCGCCATGACCACCCGCTGGCTGGACTCCACGATGGAGATGGCCCGCTGGGAGAACGTGCGCAAGGCCGGGCGTCGCTGGGGTTGGTGGGGCGCCGGCATCGGGGCCCTGGCGGGCTTGATCGTCTATGCGCCGGCCAGCTGGCTGGCCCAGGTCGTCGTCGACCTCACCGATCGCCGCGTCCTGCTGGCCGAATCGCAAGGCACCATCTGGCGCGGCAATGCCGTGGCGGTGCTCACCGGCGGCCGGGGCAGCCGCGATGCCAGGGCCTTGCCCGGCAGGCTGTACTGGCGCATGGGCGTGCAAGGGTTCGGACTTCAACTCAGGCTGGAGCAGGACTGCTGCATGCCCACGCCCGTCGTCATCTTGCTCAAGCCCAGCCTGAGCGGCTTCAAGGCCGATGTGCGCGTCCTGCCCAACGCCGCGCCAACGGGCGCTGCCGCGCTGCAAGGTGCGGGCGAGATCGGCCATTGGCCCGCTGCCTGGCTGGGCGGATTGGGCACGCCCTGGAACACCCTTCAACTGGGCGGTGTGCTGCGCATGTCGGCACGCGACCTGTCCATCGAGCTGATCGGCGGTCGGATGCGCATGCAGGGCAGCGTGGCGATCTCGCTGGACGACGTGTCCTCGCGTGTCACGCCGCTGGATCGACTGGGCTCCTACCGCCTGGACGTCCACGGTGATCCGCAAGGCCAGGTTCAGCTGTCGCTGTCGACGCTGGAGGGTGCCTTGCAACTCAGTGGCCAGGGGGGCATCGGCCCCGGCGGCCTGCGCTTCCAGGGAGAAGCGAGCGCCAGGGACGCCGAGCGCGGCGTACTGGACAATTTATTGAACATCATCGGGCGGCGTTCCGGCGACCGCTCCGTCATTTCGATCGGATAAGCATGAAGATCCATCCCCTGCTGACTCGCCCTCGTGCTACTTCGCTGCTCGTGGCCATGGCGCTGACTTTCGGGCCTGGTGGCTTGTTGCCGTTCGCGGTGGCGCAGGCGGCCCCGGCGCCCAAACGTGAGAAACAGGCCGCCACGGTCACGCTGAACTTCGTCAATGCGGAGATCGAAGGCGTGGCCCGCGCGATGTCGGCCATCATGAACCGCCAGATTCTGGTCGACCCGCGCGTCAAGGGCGCCATCACGCTCTACAGCGACCAACCCCTGACCCCCCGCGAGGCCTACCTCAACTTCATGGCCGCGCTGCGCGGCCAGGGCTTCAGCCTGGTCGAAGTGGCCGGCATGCTCAAGATCGTGCCCGAGGCCGAAGCCAAGCTGCAGACGGGCACGGTCGATGTCGGCTCGGTCAGCCGCTCGGGTGACCAGGTCCTGACGCAGATCTTCCGTGTCCAGTACGAGAACGCCAACAACCTGGTGACCGTGCTGCGCCCCTTGATCAGCCCCAACAACACGATCAACGCCAACGCGTCGACCAACTCGCTGATCATCACCGACTACGCCGACAACCTCAAGCGCATCGCGCAGATGATCGCCGCGCTGGACGTGCCGATCGCCACCGACATGGAGGTGATCCCGCTGCAGTACGCGATCGCCTCGGACCTGGGGCCGGTGGTGCAGCGACTGGCCGACGGCGGCGGCTCGCCCACGCCTGGCGGTGGCGGCGCAGGCCAGGCCACCCTCATCATGGCCGATCCCCGCACGAACTCGCTGATGGTGCGCGCGCCCAATGTGGCGCGCCTGAACCTCGTGCGCAACGTCATCCAGCGCCTGGACCGTCCGGGCAACTCGGGCCTGGGTGGCAGCGGCATCCACGTCGTCTACCTCAAGAACGCCGATGCGGTGAAGCTGGCGCAGGTGCTGCGCGCGGCCTTCCCGGGTGCGGGCGGGGCGGGTGGCAGCGGCGGTGCGAGCGGCGGCGGCAGCAGCGCGCCCAGCGGCATGCCCACTTCCATCACCAGCGCCACCGCGTCCTCGCTTCAATCGGGCGGTGGCAGCAACGGTGCTTCCCAGCAGTCGACGGCCCCGGTGTCCGCCTCGCAAGGGCCTTCGACCGGCGGCTTCATCCAGGCCGACCCCAGCACCAACTCGCTGATCATCACGGCCACGGATGCGATGTACCGTCAGCTGCGCTCGGTGATCGACCAGCTCGATGGCCGCCGTGCCCAGATCTTCATCGAGTCGCTGATCGTCAAGGTCGACGCCGACAAGACTTCCGAGATCGGGGTGCAGTGGGCGGCCGCCACGGGCAACAACAACATCTTCGGTGTCGGCACCAACCTGCCCTTGAGCAATGTCCTGGGGCTGGCCAGCGTGATCACTGCGGCGGGCGATACCGTTCCGCGTGGCATCAGCATCGGCGCCGCGCGCAAGACTGGCGACGGCCGCTACAGCCTGGGCGCCCTGGCCACCTTCCTGGAAGGCAAGGCTGGCGTGAACATCGTCTCCAAGCCCAATATGGTGGCGCTGGACAACGAAGAGGCCAAGATCGTGGTGGGTGAGAACGTGCCCTTCGTGACAGGCAGCTTCACCAACACGGGCGCCAGCAGCGGCTCGGTCAACCCCTTCCAGACCGTCGAGCGCAAGGACGTGGGCCTGACCCTGCGCGTGCGCCCGCAGGTGGGCGAGGGTGGCACCGTGCGCATGACGGTCTACCAGGAAGACTCCAGCGTCAAGCCCACGGCCGAGGCCAGCACCAATGGCCCGACCACCAGCAAGAGCTCCATCGAGACCACTGTGGTGGTGGACGACGGACAGACCCTGGTGCTGGGCGGCCTGCTCAAGGAAAGCGACGAGGAAAACGCATCCCAGGTGCCTTTGCTTGGCGACATCCCGGTGATTGGCCACCTCTTCAAGAGCACCCGCCGCGCCAAGACCAAGACCAACCTGATGGTGTTCCTGCGGCCTGTGGTCCTGCGCAACCAGGAAGACAGCAACCGCCTGACCCTGGACCGCTACGAGTTCATGCGCGGTGCCCAGGAGGGGCTGGTGGGGCAGCAGAAGCAGCCCATGAGCTTTGGCGAGGGCCCCGTGCTGGATCCGCTCAAGCTCAGCAACAAGCTCACCATGCCTTCGGTGACCCAGCCGCTGGATGAGCCGGGCGCGCCGGCGCCCACGGTGGTGATGCCGGCCGACTCGGGTTATGCGCCCAAGCTGGCGCCCCAGCCGGCCGTGCCCGCAGGCCAGGCGCCAGCAGGCCAATAAGGAGCCGCGCAAAGCCATGGCCGCCCGTCATCCTCTTCCTTACGCCTTCGCCAAGGCCAACGGCATCCTGCTGGAGTGCGACGACGCGCGCACGACCATGTGGGCCAGCGACAAGGTGTCGCGCTCGGCCTTGTCCGAAGTGATGCGGCTGTTCGTCGTCAACACCATCGAGCAGGAGCCCGATGAGACGCTGGCGCAGCGCATCGCCACGGCCTATGCCGGCGGTGAGGGCAGTGCCGCGGCCGTGGTCGGCGAAGTCGAAAACGCCGTCGACCTCTCGCGCCTGATGCAGGACCTGCCCGCCGTGGAAGACCTGCTTGAATCGAGCAATGACGCGCCCATCATCCGCATGCTCAATGCCTTGCTGACACAGGCGGCCAAGGATGGCG
>CAYPUS010000065.1:0-11829 GCA_964413815.1 uncultured Aquabacterium sp.
CGGTTGCCGATGAAGCCATCGCACACGCCGGCGCGCACGGGCACCTTCTTGAGCCGCTTGGCCAACTCGAAGCCGGTGGCCACGACATCGGCGGCCACCTGATCGGGCACGACGATCTCCAGCAGCTTCATGATGTTGGCCGGCGAGAAGAAGTGCAGGCCGATCACATCCTGCGGGCGCTGCGTGCCGCGGGCGATCTCGTTGATGTCCAGATATGAGGTGTTGGTGGCCAGCACGGCGCCGGGCTTGCACACGCGTTGCAGCTCGCTGAAGACCGCGTGCTTGACGGACATCTCTTCGAAGACGGCTTCGACCACCAGGTCGGCACCGGCCAGCGCGGCGTAGTCCGTCGCGCCGGCAAAGCGCTGAAGGACCTGGGCCTTGCCCTCGGCGCTCAGACGCTGCTTGGCGATCAGGCCGTCGTAGACCTTCTCGACCCGGGCGCGGCCTTGGGCCAGGGCGGCCTCGTCGCGCTCGATCATGGTCACGCGCAGTCCGGCATCGAGCATGGCCACGGTGATGCCGGCGCCCATGGTGCCGCCACCCACCACGCCCACCTGGGCGACGGGGCGCGGCTTGGCGCTGCGGGTCTCGGGGGCCTTGAGCACCTCGCGTTCGGCAAAGAAGGCGTGGACCAGGCCCGCGCGCTGCGGGCTGGCCAGGCATTGTTCGAACAGAGTTCGCTCGGTGCGCAGGCCTTCGTCGAAGGGCTGGTCGATCGCGGCCTGCACGGCATCGACGATCCTGGCCGGCGAGAACAGGCCGCGTTTCTTGGCCACCTGGGCGCGGGCCGCGTCGATGGCGGCTTGCTGCGTGGTGCGGTCGGCCAGGGCTTCGGTGAGGTCGCGGGTGCGCCGCACGGGCGCGCCTTCGGCCAGCAGGTGTCGCACGCGGGCCAGGCCCTCGGCCACGATGTCGTCGCTGGTGGCGACATGGTCGATCAGGCCCAGGCGCAGGGCCTCCTGGGCGCCGATGTGGCGGCCGCTGAGCATCAGGTCCAGCGCGGCCTGGGCGCCAATCAGGCGGGGCGCCCGCTGGGTGCCCCCCGCGCCGGGCAGCAGGCCGAGTTGCACCTCGGGCAGGCCCAGCTTGGCCGAGGCCGCGGCCACACGGTGATGGGCCGCCATGGCGATCTCCAGCCCGCCACCCAGCGCCGGCCCGTGGATGGCCGCCACAACCGGCTTGCGGCAGGCTTCGATGGCGTTGCAGACATCGGGCAGGGCGGGCGACTGCGGCGGCAGGCCGAACTCGCGGATGTCGGCGCCGGCGATGAAGGCCTTGCCGGCGCCCACGATCAGCACGGCATGGATTTGTTCGTCGGCCTCGGCGCGGGCGATGGCCTCAACCAGGCCGCGCCGCACGGCCACGCCCAGTGCGTTGACCGGCGGGTTGTCGATGCTCAGCTGCGCGATGTGGTCGTGCACGGCGTAGCGGACGGGCTGGGCGTTGTCGGCGGGGGCGGTGGTGGTCATGGCGCGTGGTGACGGTGGGTGGCTGAGGAAGGCCTGCAGGCGGACAGCAAACGGCTGCAAACGGTCCGCAGGCAACGGCATGGGGCGCAGGCAGGGCCCGGCTTGGCCAAGGCAGCCAGCCTGCATTGTTCGGATTGAGGGCTGGCTTGACAATCCCGTCTTCGGTTGCCAGACTGTCAAATTGATTTGAACAATGCCAGGCCCCGACGCGGCCCAGGCCGCACGTGCGGCGCCGTGGCTGAGCCCCAAGCCCATATGACCACGTCCGCGATGGACCTGCACGCCTTGACCCTGCTGGTCGAGATCCTGGACGCCGGCAACCTCAGCGAGGCCGCCCGCCGCCTCAAGATGAGCCGCGCCAATGTCAGCTACCACCTCAGTGCCTTCGAGCGGGCGGTGGGCGTGCAACTGGTGCGCCGCACCACCCGCCGCATCGAGCCCACCGAAGTGGGCCTGCAGCTCTATGCGCACGGCCTCAAGATCCGCAACGAGCTGGAGGCCGCGCGCGAATCCGTGGCGGCGCTGGGGCAAAGCCTGCAAGGCCGTGTGCGCCTGAGCCTGCCCAGCGGGCACGGACAACTGGTGATGTCGCCCTGGATGCTCGAGTTCAAACGCCTGTACCCCGGCATCGTGCTGGACGTGGCCTTCGAGAACCGTGTCGTCGATCTGCTGCGCGACGAGGTCGACATCGCCGTGCGGGTGATGAACGAGCCGCCCGACCACCTTGTGGCGCGCGACATGGGCGCGGTGCACTACGTGGCCTGCGCCTCGCGCGCCTATGCACAGCAGGCGGGCATGCCGGCCACGCTGGAGGACCTGTCCAGCGCCCCACTGATCACCTCGGCCGTGGTGGGGCGCGAGCTGCGCCTGTCGGCCTATCTGCATGGCGAGCGCCACGAGGTGCCGCTGTCGCCCACGCTCACCTCCGAAAACTTCCTCTTCCTGCGCGAAGCCATTCTGGGCGGCTTGGGGGTGGGGCTGGTGCCGGATTACGTGGTGGCCGACGCGGTGGGCGAGGGCGAGGTCATCACCGCCCTGGACGACTGGAAGCTCAGCATCTTTGGCGCGCGCATGTTCATGCTCTACATGCCCAATCGCCACCACACGCGCGCGGCCTCGACTTTCATCGAATTCATGTTGGACAAAGCCCGGCGGTGACGCAGGTCAGTGTCGAATCTGGCGGGATTTGGTTAATCTGCCTCCGATAAACAAATCGGAGGTCAACATGAGCATGCCGCACCGCGGTCCGCGCGACGAGCCATCCAGTTCGTCGTTCCGGGCCTCCTTGCCCACCATCCCCCTGCATTCCCTGGCCGAGAACCTGCAAGTCGGCGATCTGGTCTTCATCCGCCTGCGCGCCAGGCCCTTCGTCGAGGCCGCCGACGTCATGATGTCGTGGGTCAACCACGTGGGTGTCGTGCTCAGCACCCATCACAAGGAGCCCGTCATCGCCGAGAGCGTGGTGCCGATGTCCCGCCTGACGCGGCTGTCACGCGTGATCGACGGCTCCGAGTTCTGGCGCGTGTCCATCAAGCGGCTGCCCGAGCCCCTGACGGCCCGCCAGCAGGTGCGCCTGCAGGAGGCGGTGCGCCAGCGCCTGGGCGTGCTCTACGACGGGGGCTTCAAGCTGCGTTCGCGCCGCCAGTTCTGCTCGAAGTTCGCGCGCGAGGTCATCGCCGAGGCCGCGGGCTACAAGCTCGGCGAGATCGAGACCCTGGCCGATCTGTTCGCCAACAACCCGCAGGCCCGCGTCGGCTTCTGGAAGGTGTGGTACCTGGGGCGCATCCCATGGGAGCGCCAGACCGTCACGCCCGTCAGCGTGATGCTCAGCGCCAGCTTGCAGACGGTGTTCGACGGGCATGTGCTGATGCCCCACCGGGCGCTCAAGGAATACCGGCCCGATGGCGAATGGAGCTCGGGCCTGTCTTCGCTGCCGATGGCCTAGCTTGGTTTGATCTGGCTGCCCAGGACCCGGTCCAGGAAGGACTGGATGTCGTCCACTTCGTCCATGCACAGGCCGTGCGCCATGGGGTAGCTGTGCCAGCTCACCTCGTGGCCGAGCGCGCGCAGGTGATCGCGGGCCTGCTCGCCGCGGGCCATGGGCACCACATCGTCCTGATCGCCATGGGCCATGAAGATCGGGGTGCGCAGGTTGGCGGTGTGGCGCTCGGCCTCGGTGGTCTCCAGCAGCGGCAGGTAGCCTGAGAGTGCCACGATGCCCGCCAGCTTGTCGGGGTGGCGCAGGCCGGTCAACAGCGCCATGGCACAGCCTTGCGAAAAGCCCATCAGCACGATGCGCTCGGCCGGCATGCCGCGCGCCGTTTCGCGCTGGATGAGCGCATCGATGCGGCCGCGCGAGGCGCGCAGCGAGGTTTCGTCCTCGCGGCGGGCCGGGTCGTCGGTGGGCAGGATGTCGTACCAGGCGGGCATCTCGTAGCCGCCATTGATGCTCACCGGCATCACCGGGGCATTGGGCAGCACGAAGCGCAGCGGGCCCGTGCGCGTGAGGTCCAGCTCGCCGCAAAAGGGCAGGAAGTCGCGGCCATCGGCGCCCAGGCCATGCAGGATGATGAGCGTGGCGCCGGGCTGGGGTGCCGATTCGAATTCAAGGATGTCGAGGTCCATGGCGATGGCGTCCGGGGCTGTGGTGCGGGGCATGGTAGCGCAGCCCGTCTGATAGACTCGCCGCGCCCTCGCGCCCTCTCATCCCATCATGGAATCCCTGTTTGTCTCGACCGGTGTGGTCGCTCTGGCCGAAATCGGTGACAAGACCCAGTTGCTGGCCTTCATCCTGGCAGCGCGCTTCAAACGCCCCGTGCCCATCATCCTGGGCATCCTGGTGGCCACCTTGCTCAACCACGGCTTGGCCGGCGCCCTCGGCGCCTGGATCACCTCCGTGCTCAGCCCCGATGTGTTGCGCTGGGTGCTGGGCTTGGGCTTCATCGCCATGGCCATCTGGACCTTGATCCCCGACGAGATCGAAGAAGAAGAAACCAAGGTGGCCGCGCGCTTGGGCGTGTTCGGCGCCACGCTGCTGACCTTCTTCCTGGCCGAGATGGGCGACAAGACGCAACTGGCCACCGTCGCGCTGGCGGCCAACTACGCCACGCCGGTGATGGTGGTGCTCGGCACCACGCTGGGCATGCTGATCGCCGACGTGCCGGCCGTGTTCGTGGGCAACCGCTTCGCGCAGCGCATCCCGATGAAGCTGGTGCACGGCATCGCGGCGGCCATCTTCGCCGTGATGGGCCTGCTGGCCCTGTTCAAGGTCGACCAGCTGCTGGCCGGCTGAGGGCTCAACCCGGATCGAGCGCCGCCGGCAGGGTGGCGGGCACGGTGTCCTTGTCTTGCGGGGCCGCCGAGGTGGCCAGCAAAGCGTCGAACTGATCGCCGGGCATGGGCTTGGCGAAGAGGTAGCCTTGCTGGTGCGCGCAACCGTGTGCCAGCAGGAAGGCCGATTGCGCGGTGGTCTCCACGCCTTCGGCCACCACGTCCAGCCCGAACACCCGGCTCAGCGCGATGATGGACACGGCAATGGCCCCGTCGCGGCCGCCGCGCCAGGCGTCGGTGACGAAGGATCGGTCGATCTTGAGCTCATCGATGGGAAAGCGCTTGAGATAGCCCAGTGAAGAAAAGCCGGTGCCGAAGTCGTCGAGCGAGACCTTGAAGCCCATGTCCCGCAGCGCCTGCAGGCGGGCGACGGCGCGGTCCACCTCGGACATCAGCAGCGACTCCGTCACCTCCAGCACGAGGCAGTCCGGCGTGAGGTGGTAGCGGCCGAGCAGCGTCTGGAGCTGGGTGCCCAGGCCATCGTCGGTGAAGCTGGGGCTGGCCAGGTTCACCGACACCGGTACCTTGGGCAGACCCCGCTGTGCGCGCCGGCGCAAGTCGGCGCAGGCGGTGTCGAGCACCCAATCTGTCAGCGGCAGGATCAAGCCCGACTCTTCGGCCAGGGGGATGAACTCGCCGGGCGAGACCATGCCGCGTTCGGGATGCTGCCAGCGCACCAGGGCCTCCACCCCGGTGATGCGCTGCGTGCTGGCATCGAACTTGGGCTGGTAGTGCAGGCGCAGCTGGTCTTCGGCGATGGCGCGGCGCAGCTCGCTTTCGCGGGCCAGGCGCACGCTGGCGCGCACGTTCATGGCCTCGTCGTAGAAACGGTACTGGGCACGGCCGGCGGACTTGGCGGCATAGGCGGCCTGGTCGGCGCAGCGCGTGAGGCCTTCGGGGTCGCGCGCGTCGCGGGGGTACAGGGCGATGCCGATGCTGGCGGTCAGCACGAGTTCGTGCTCACCCATCTGGATGGGCTGGGCGATCACGTTGAGCAGCCGGTCGGCCACCAGGGCCGATTGCTGCTCTTCGCCCACGTCCACCAGCAACAGCGTGAAGGCGTTGGCGCCCACCCGCGAGACCAGCGAGACGCGGGCTTCGGTGGCGAGGTCGGCGGCCCGGATCGAACCCTTGATGCGGCCGGCCAGCAAGCGCAGAACGGTGTCGCCCTCGGCATAGCCCACGGCGTCGTTGACGTTCTTGAAGCGGTCCATGTCCAGATAGAGCATGGCGCAGCGGCTGTTCAGGCGGCCTGAGCGGTCCAGGGTCGGCCCGGCCATCTCGCCGAAGAACTGGCGGTTGGGCAGGCCGGTCAGCGCGTCGTAGTGCGCCAGCCTGGCGATGCGCTCCTCGGCCTCGACGCGGTCGGTGATGTCCTGCGCGATGCCCTCGATGCCTACCGGCCGTCCATTGCCATCGAGCACGGGGCTGGCCTGCTCGAAGACGGTGCGCACGGCGCCGTCGAAGCGGCGGATGCCGAAGGTGCGCTGATAGGGCTTGCCTTCGCTCAGCACGGCCTGGCGCAGGGCGCGGACCTCGTCTCGGTCCGCATCGCAGATGAGCGAGAGGAAGTCTTGTGGGTCGGCGCGATCGAGCACCTCGGGCGGGGCGCCCAGCACGCGTTCGAGTTCAGGCGAGCAGATGAAGCACCGCCCCTCGCCGGTCATCTCCCAGCTGCCCATGTTGGCGATGTGCTGGGCGCGCTCGAGTCTTTCGCGGCTGCGGATGGCCGATTCCACCGCA
The DNA here is from genome assembly GCA_964413815.1 of uncultured Aquabacterium sp. GTDB lineage: Bacteria > Pseudomonadota > Gammaproteobacteria > Burkholderiales > Burkholderiaceae_C > Aquabacterium. Next base: position 6,546 of record CAYPUS010000065.1, read on the forward strand.
TTGCCCGCCCGCAGGGCGTAGCGCACACGGTGCGTCAGCAGCGTCCAGTTGAAGGGCTTGGAGATGAAGTCCGTGGCGCCGGCCTCGTAGGCCAGTTCGATGGAGTTGGTGTCATTGAGCCCGGTGAGCATCAAGATGGGCATGCGCTGGCCGTGTGGCAGCTGGCGCACGCGGCGACAGACTTCGTAGCCATCCATCTCCGGCATCATCACATCGAGCAGCAGCATGTCGACATGCCCGTGCTCGATCATCTCCAGGCCCTTGAGGCCATTCTCGGCTTCGCTGACATCGAAGCCGATGTGGCGAAGGGTGTGCGCGGCCATGCCCCGCAACAAGGGGTCGTCGTCGATGATGAGCAGGCGCGAAGCGCTGGGGGCAGGTTTCGTCATGGGTGCACGACGCTTTCCGGCATGGCGCCATGGGCCTTGTCCAGCACCCGGCTGAGCTGTGCGAAGGCGAGGTCCAGGCGCTGGGCGAGGTTGGCCGCAAAGGGCCGGCCCTCGCGCAGCACCGCTTCGGCATCGGCCGCGCAGGCGGACAGGGCCAGGGCGCCCACCGCCGCGCTCGATGACCTCAGGGTGTGCGCGGCATGCTGGGCCTTTTTGGCATCGCCCGTGGCGGTGGCCTGGCGCACCTCATCGAGCAGCGGCGGGGCCGATTGCAGGAACAGGTCCAGCACGATGCGGGCATAGCCAGGCTGGGAGCCATCGGCAATCATCGGCAGGGCCGCGATGACGCGGGGGTCGAAGATGGCGGGGGGCGCCGTGGCCGGTGTTTCCCATGTGGCCGCCGAAGGCGTGGCCCAGCGGTGGCTGGCGGCTTGTGCAGTCGGGGTGGCCGGTGACCGCCCCCAGCGCACGATGGCCGCTTCCAGGGCGTGGGCCTGCACCGGCTTGGTGAGGAAATCGTTCATGCCGGCGGCCAGGCAGGCCGCGCGGTCCTCTTCGAACGCCTGTGCGGTCAGCGCGATGATGGGGACATGCAGGCCAGCCGGGCCCGCTTCGCCGGCGCGGATGCGGCGCGTGGTCTCCAGGCCGTCCATCTCCATCATCCGGTAGTCCATGAAGACCATGTCCCAGCGCGCTTCCCGCAGGGCCGCGAGCGCGGCGGGGCCGCCGTCGACGGTTTTGACGGTGCATCCGTAATGAAGGAGCAACTCGCGGGCGACATCCCGGCTGACCGCTTCGTCCTCTACCACCAGCACGTGAACGGGATCTTGCATAGAGACCTTGTCGTATACCTTGTCGGATTGCATGCGGCGCAATCGCGCCAATGCTGACTTGCCTGCCGGTCAGCCTGATGAGGTTCATCGGCGTCCGCTGCGCCAAACTTGAGCCAGCGCAACCCCGGTGCTTTCGGCATCGGGCACCGGGTCAGGGGTGTCCGAGGGTAAACCCCGGCCAATGCGCCCATGCAGGCGCGTGAAATACTCCCGCACCGCCGCGCTCCTCTGGCACGCTGTCCTCCTGCCATCTTTGCATGCGAGTTTCTCCGATCAACCTGAAGATCCTGGCCCACACGCTGGATGTGGAGGGCTTTGATGCCAGGCCCGTGCTGGCCCATTGCGGCATCGCTTCCTTCGACGCCCTGGATGAGAACGGGCAGTGGGTGCCGGCCAGCCTGCTCGACGAGATGATGGCGGCGGCCATCGCGCACACGGGGGATCCGTCTTTCGGCCTGGTCGCGGGCAAGAGTCTGGCCTTGATGAAGTATGGGTACCTGACACCGCTGGCCCTGTATACGCCCAGCCTGCGTCAGTTGCTGACCGATCTGCAGCGCTTTGCCCGGCTGGCCGTCGAAGGCTCCGAGATCGAGCTGATCGAGGACCCGCATGGCGCGCGCCTGGAGATCACGCCTGTGGTCGACGGTGGGCAGAGCGGCCATTTCCGCATGGAACTGGTGGCCACCAGCGCGGTGCAGATGCTGCGTTTTGCAGGGGCAGGCCAGGCCGACATCCTCCAGGTCGCCTTTCCCTATGCGCAGCCCGCGGACCAGGGGCCGCGCTATGCGGCCACTTTCGGGCCATGCATCAGCTTTGAGGCGCGGCAGTGCACGGTGAACTTCAATGCGGCTTTGCTGGACCGCCGCTTCCCCTCGCATGACGTCGTGGCCTACACGATGGCGGTCACGCGGGCCGAGTCCGCGCTGGCGGCCTTGCAGGCCGGCTCGGGCATCGCCGACACCGTGCGGCAATGGCTGCTGGCGGCCTTTCCGCGGCAGCCCTCGGTGGCCGAGACGGCCGAGCACCTGGGCGTGAGCGAGCGCAGCCTGCGCAGGCAGATGAGCATGCTGGGCACCTCGCACGCGGAGCTCACCCAGGAATGCCAGCGCCTGGCCGCAGAGCGCCTGCTTGCCGAAGGCCGCCTGCCGCTCAAGCAGATCGCCGCCCAGTTGGGCTTCGCCTCGGTCCACAGCTTCCACCGGGCCTTTCGCCGCTGGTCGGGCCTGACGCCCTCGGCCTGGCGCAGCGGCCTGGGTGGTGGTGCCTGATCTGTCCGAATACATGCTTGGGGAAACCGTGGACTAGGGAATGTCTGGGCCGCGGCGGGTAATGGTTTGGTCACTGCGGCCATTGGTTTGCCCTGGCGACCTCCTTAGGATGGCGATGAAATAAAAAAACACTGTTTTTCGTTCCCATTACACAAAGCAACCTGGAGCAACCATGACACACACGGCATGCAGCAGCCGCGCCGGCCGCATTGACGGCGCCATCACCCGCACCCGCACGGCCCTGGCCACAGCGACCTTGGCACTGGGTCTGGCGACCTTGGCGCATGCGCAGACGACCACGCTGGGCACCCGTGGCAGCCTGAGTCAGGCCAACCAGGCCATCACCACCAACGCCAGCAGCACCTGGAAGGAATACACCCGCGCGGCCGACTATCCCAAGGCCGTGACGCTGCCGGTGCAGTTCATCACGATGAAGAACGGCAAGAAGCTGGCCGTGCTCGTGACGGTGCCTGCCGATGCCAAGGGCAACCCCATCGCCAGCCGCTTTCCAGCCATCCTGACCCAGACGGCCTACCGCATCGACCTGGGCCAGCTCATGGGCAACTTCATCCTGTCGGGCAACACGCTGCTGATCGGCGGCAAGGATGAGTTCATGATCCGCCGTGGCTATGTGTCGGTGGCGGTGGACGTCGTCGGCAGCGGCATGTCGGACGGCGAAGGCGCGCTGCTGGGCGAAGCCGAGCAGGCCGGTTATGGCGAGGCCGTCGAGTGGGTCACCAAGCAACCGTGGTTTGATGGCAACCTGGGCCTGGCAGGCACGTCCTATCTGGGCATCACCAGCCTGCTGACAGCCAAGCAGCAGCACCCTGCCGTCAAGGCGGTGTTCGCGACCGTGCCGATGGGCGATGCCTACCGTGGCACGGTGGGTGTCGGTGGTCTGCTCAACGCCCAGTTCATCAGCCTGTGGCTGCCGCTGACGCAAGGCCTGAGTGTGGCCAATGACACGGCCATCAAGAACAACCCCGAGTACGCCGCCCAGATCGAGGCCGCCAACAAGGACCACATCGCCGCGGTCAACAGCTGGTACGTGCCCACGGTGGACAACTCGCTGGCTGGCAAGGTCGGCATGGCCAGCGACGACGGCACCTTCTGGTCCGTGCGCTCGCCCATCGAAGGCGCATCCAGGATCAAGGTGCCGACCTTCATCATTGGCAGCTCGAATGACATCTTCCAGCGCGACGAGCCCCTGCTGTATGAACAGCTCAAGCGCAACGCCAACACGAAGCTGGTGATCCTGCCGGGCTCGCACGTGGACGCGGTGCAAAAGGCCCTGAGCGGCAACGACAGCGCCATGTCCAAGGGTGCGCCTGGCTCGACCTCGTTGTTGCTGCAGTGGTTCGACCAGTACCTCAAGGGCAAGGACACGGGGGCGGCCACGCTGCCCAATGTGACGCAGTATGTGGAGGGTTACGGCAGTCTGGGCGTCGACAAGTACGCCCGCGCCACCGACTGGCCTCATCCGCAGATGAAGCCGCAGCGCATGTACCTGCGCGGCAACCTGAAGCTGAGCACCGACAAGCCCACCAGCAAGGAAGCCACGCGTTCGGTCACCGAGCCCAAGGCCCCGGTGGTGACCTATGGCCCCAGCGACAGCGGCGAGACGGTCAAGGGCAAGGTCACGCTCAATGACGGCAGCGATTGCTCGAGCAGCTATGTGCAATGGTCGCTGGGCATCGGTGGCTTGCTGCCCAAGCCTTGTCTGACCAACAGCGCCGTGGTCGAGCGTGAGCAAAAGGCCGTGATCTATGAAACGGACACGCTCAAGAGCGACATGTACCTGAACGGCCCGATCCAGGTGGATGTGTGGATCTCGACCACCAGGACGGAGGCGGCTGTGGCCGTGCGTGTGGATTCGGTCGACATCTGGGGCAAGGCCACGCCGATCTCGACGGGGCTGCAGTCGGCATCCTTCCGCGCTGTGGACACGACGCGTTCGCGCTATGTCGATGGGGTGATGATTCAGCCGTGGCATCCGTTCACCGAGGCTTCGCGTCAGGCTGTGGTGCCAGGCCAGAAGATGCTGGTGCCGGTGGAGGTGTTCCCGGCCGCTGCGGTCATCCGCAAGGGGCACAAGCTGCGCATCGCGATCAGCGCGATCAGCGCGAGCAACCAGGCACAGGGCGTGTGGCCTGTGCCGCAGCAGGCTGCGGCCAATGGCAATGTGACGACCATCTACAGCGAGCCGGCTTATCCGTCCAGCGTGGTGTTGCCTGTGGTGCCTGCGAGTGCCTTGAACTGATCGAGCGTCGAGGCGGCATCGCTGACTTGATGCCGGAGTGATCGATGGAAGAAGCCCGGCGGATGCGTTTGCGTCCACCGGGCTTTTTCTTCACGCCGAAGCCATCCCGCTGGCAGCGCCTTCGCTCAGCCCCGCCACCGCCGCGATCTCCTCCATCGACAACACCTTGCCCAGGTTCAGCAGGATCACGAAACTGCCATTGACCTTGGCCATGCCATCGATGAAATCGGCGCGGATGCGCGTGCCGAAACTGGGCGGCGGCTCGATGCTGGCGCCATCGATCTGACGCACCGCGCTGACCGCATCCACAATGATGCCCAGCACGTGCGTCTGGTCCTCGGCCTGCACCTCCAGGATCACGATGCAGGTCCGCCGCGAGGTCTCCGTGCGGGCGCGCCCGAAGCGTGCATTCAGGTCGATCACCGGCACCACCGAGCCGCGCAGATTGATCACGCCCCGGATAAACGCCGGCACCATGGGCACCGAGGTGAGGTTGCCGTACTCGATGATCTCGCGCACGCGCAGCGTGCCCAC
>CAYPUS010000066.1:0-11760 GCA_964413815.1 uncultured Aquabacterium sp.
ACCGGCCATCAGCAGCGGCGTCACGGCCCAGGGCGCCATGGCGCTGATGGCCAGGGCGCTGGGCACGAGGATGAGCTTGTTGAGCAGGGAGCCCTTGGCCACGGCCCACACCACCGGCAATTCGCGCTCGGCCCGGATGCCGGTGACCTGCTGGGCATTGAGGGCCAGGTCATCCCCCAGCACCCCGGCCGTCTTCTTGGCGGCCATCTTGGACATCAAGGCCACATCGTCCAGCAAGGTGGCGATGTCATCGAGCAAAAGCAACAAGCTGGATCCAGCCATGCAGGCCCTCCGGTGTTCATTCATGGGTCTGCCGGCGCGGCCACTCCGACCGCGCGCGACAAGCCGCCCATGTTAGCCGTGGTCCAGCGTTTCGCGCAGTTCGTCATCCCAGACGAGCAGGTCGCCTTCGGTGGCTTCCAGCCAGTCGCGCGCCGCGGCGCCGTGGTTCTCCCAGTCCTTGTCCTGGTCGACGCCCTCGTGGCGGCGCATCAGGTACTCGGCCACCAGGCCCAGGGCGATGAGGTTGTTGATGTCGGGCTCGGCGCTGGATTCGGCCAGCAGCTCCAGGTCGTGGTGCAGGCGGATGGCGGCCGTCACCATGGGCGACAGGCGCCACACGCGGGCCACCAGCGCGCCCACCACGGCATGATCGGTGCGGTGGTTGGCGTTCTCGGTGGCCACGGGCGAACGGTCGATGCGGGCATTGGCCTCGACCAGCGTGCCCGAATAGCCCTTGACGCTTTGCATCATCACGGGCATGCCCACGTGGCAGAACAGGCCGAATGTGTGGGCGATGTCGGCGGACACGCCGGGGAAGCGCTCCGCGAGGTAGGACATGGCCAGGGCCCGCTTCGTGGAGCGCTCCCAGAAGCGATGCAGCAGCGGCGAATGGATGCGGATGGCGCGCTCGGTCAGAAAGCGCGTCATCACCCGGGTGACATGGTCCATGCCCAGGCGGTTGAGCGCCTGGCCGATGGTGCGCGCAGGCAGGCCAGCCGCAAAGACAGGCGCGTTGGCCGCCTTGATGAGGCTGGCGGACATGGCCACGTCGCTGCTGGCAATGCGCACCATCTCGTGCAGATCGGGCTCGGGCTCGGCCAGGACCTTGCGCAGGCGCAGCAGCAGGTGCGGGCAGGCCGGAATCACGATGTGCTGCAGAGGGCCGCTTTGTCGCGCCACATCCAGTTCGTGAAGGACATCGGCGGTGCTGGCGGGCGCGGTGGCGAGGGTCATGGCAGGCGGCATGCAGGAAAACCGTTAAACGTCCTTATCGGCACGGCGCCCGGCAGCTTGAGCGCCTTTCTCAGGCGCGCGGCACCCCCCAAGTTTGAAGGAAGAAATGGGACCGCGAGATGCGTTCCGCGCATTGATCGCGCAATTCTTCTCTCCTAGGATGCCTCTCTCCCGTCCCAAATCCCCAAGCCAAGGAGGTCCCCATGCCATCCGTCCTGCCCAGTGCAAGGCGTTCGCCTTGCTTTGCGTTGTCGTTTGCGTCGTCGGTTGTCCTCTCCCCTGAAACTGGCCACGCCGCCTATCGACGGCGTGCGGCAAGCACTCACGCGCGGCTCACGCCCGTGGCCCTGATGCTGGGCCTGGCCGGCCTGCTGCACGGCCCCGCCCAGGCGGTGAACCGCACCTGGCAAGGCGCCACAGGCGACTGGATGGGGGACGGCAACTGGAATCCTTCGGGGGTGCCTGGTATCGGTGACCGGGCCATCATCCAGAACGGCAATGCGGGCCTGGCGGTGGCAGCGCAGATCACCAATCTGTCGATCACCGGAGGCACGCTGTCGGGCGCAGGCACCTTGACGGTCACGGGTGCGTCGACGCTCAGCGGTGGCGTCCAGGTCGGCGCGGGCAGCACGCTGTTCCAGGGGGCGCTGACCATCACCGGCAACCATCTTCTCAATGGGGGCGGGCGCATCGTGCAGACGGCGGCCACCACCACCTGGAGCGGCGGCAACTTCGGGTTCACCGGCAACAACACCCTGATCAACACCGGCACCTGGAACGACAGCCGCGCCACCGATGGCAGCCTGGCCAATGGTTTCGCCGGCACCAAGCTGTTCGAGAACCAGGGCGCCTACAACAAGTCCGGCCTGGGCACGACCAGCGTTTTCGCCGCCTTCATCAACACGGGCACCGTCTCGGTCACGGGCGGGCAACTCAATCTGGTGGGCAATGTCAACAGCGTCAGCACCGGCAGCTTCCACATCGGTGAAGGCGCCACGCTGAGCTTTGGCAACGGCAGCAGCAACGGCCTGGCCACGCTGGACAACGTGGCCTTCTCCGGCACGGGGCGGCTGCTGTTCGACCTGTCCGGCTTCAGCGGTTCGGACGTGCGCCTGCTGGGCACATCCAGCCATGCGGGCCTGACGCAGTTCAGCAGCGGCCAGACGCAAATCGATGGCACGCTGAGCACCGCCACCTTCCTGTCCGATGGCGGTTTCGTGGTGGGCAGTGGCACGCTCACCGTCACGGGGGCGGCCACGATCAGCGGCGGCGGCCAGTTCGATGGGGGCACCACCGTTTTCAACGGTCCCTTGGCCATCACTGGCAATTACACACTCAACGGCGGCGGCCGCACCGTGGTGACAGCAGGCACAACGACGTGGAGTGACGGCAACATCACCTTTACCGGCAACAACACCTGGCGCAACACCGGCACCTGGAACGACAGCCGCGCCACCGATGGCAGCCTGGGCAATGGCTTCAGCGGCAGCAAACTGTTCGAGAACGCCGGCACCTACAACAAGACCGGCCTGGGCACGACCAGCATCTTCGCGGCCGTCAACAACACGGGCACGGTCTCGGTCACGGGTGGGCAGCTCAATCTGGTGGGCAATGTCAACAGCGTCAGCACCGGCAGCTTCCACATCGGTGAAGGCGCCACGCTGAGCTTTGGCAACGGCAGCAGCAACGGCCTGGCCACGCTGGACAACGTGGCCTTCTCCGGCACGGGGCGGCTGCTGTTCGACCTGTCCGGCTTCAGCGGTTCGGACGTGCGCCTGCTGGGCACATCCAGCCATGCGGGCCTGACGCAGTTCAGCAGCGGCCACACCCAGATCGACGGCTCACTGACGACCGCCACCTTCATGCAGGATGGCGGCTTCGTGACCGGCAGTGGCACGCTCACCGTCACGGGCGCGGCCACGATCAGTGGCGGCGGCCAGTTCGATGGCGGCACCACCGTCTTCAACGGCCCGCTGTCCATCACGGGCGACCACTCGCTCAACGGTGGCGGCCGCACCGTGGTAACGGCAGGCACCACAACCTGGAGCGGCGGCAACATCCGCTTCGATGGCAACAACACGTGGCGCAATGCCGGCACCTGGAACGACAGCCGCGCCACGGATGGCAGCCTGGGCAATGGCTTCAGCGGCAGCAAACTGTTCGAGAACGCCGGCAGCTACAACAAGACCGGCGCTGGCACGAGCAGCCTCTTCACGGGCTTCAGCAACACGGGCAGCGTCTCGGTCACAGGAGGGCGGCTCAATCTCGTGGGCAGTGTCAACAGCGTCAGCACCGGCAGCTTCCACATTGGTGAAGGCGCCACGCTGAGCTTCGGCAACGGCGGCAGCAACGGCCTGGCCACGCTGGACAACGTGGCCTTCTCCGGCACGGGGCGGCTGTTGTTCGACCTGTCCGGGTTCAGCGGCGCGGATGTGCGCTTGCTGGGCACATCCAGCCATGCGGGCCTGACGCAGGTCAGCAGCGGCCACACGCAGATCGATGGCGCGCTCACCACCGCCAGCTTCCTTCAGGATGGCGGCACCGTGATGGGCAGCGGCACGCTCACCGTCACCGGCACAGCCACGCTCAGAGGTGGCGTGCAATCGGGAGATGGCACCACCTTCTACAACGGCGACGTGGCCATCACGGACGATCATGGCATCGCCGGGGGTGGCCGCACCATACAGACGGCGGGCACCACCACCTGGAGCGCCGGCAACATCCGCATCGACAACGATGGCACCGTGCGCAACACCGGCACCTGGCACGACACCCAAAGCGCCGATGCCAGCCTGGGCGCGGGTTTCAGCGGCACCAAGGTGTTCGAGAACGTGGGCACTTACGCCAAGACCGGGTCGGGCGAGACGACCATCTCCGCCACCCTGCGCAACATCGGCACCGTCAACGTGACACAGGGCACGCTCGCGGTGTCGGGTCTCACCGACAACCAGGGCACGATCCAGATCGACGGGGGCGCGACCTACCACGGCAACAACATCAACTTCGTCAACAACGGCCGCATGCAAGGCGACGGCACGGTGCAGACGGTGCTCAACCGCACCTTGCTCAACCAGGGCGTGATCGCCCCGGGCACCGCTGGCGTCGGCACCCTCAGCATCGACGGTGATCTCACGCTGGCGAACAGCAGCAACCTGCAGATCGAGTTGGGCAGCGCCACCACGGCCGACCTGCTGGCCATCAGCGATGACGTCACGCTGGGCGGCACGCTCACCGTCCTGGCCGCGGGTTATGCGCCCGTGGTGGGCGACAGCTTCGTCATCATGACCTTCGACGAGCGCCTGGCCGATTCGGTGTTCGGCAACGTGACCTGGGCGGGGCTGGGCGCTGACGTGGAGCTGGACGTCATCTACAACCTGCACGATGTGACCTTGTCCGTGACCGCCGTGCCCGAGCCTTCGGCGTGGTTCATGGCGCTGGCCGGCGTGGGGCTGGTGGGGATGCAGCTCAGGAAGCGGCGGCAGGCCGCTGCGGCGGGCGCCGCCAACCTGGGCTGACGCACCGCCCTGACCCGCCCTTCGCTGTCTGGCCCGCAACGGCGAGCCTGCGGGCGCGAAGGCGGGCGACAGGCTGGACGGCAACTGCGTACACTGTGGGCCCTTAGCCCACCGTGTCGCCCCTCTTGCCGTCCCGCAGCCTGCCATGACCATCCTGCTCGCCCCCATGGAAGGCCTTCTGGACTTCACCTTGCGCGACGTGCTCACGCGGGTGGGCGGCATCGACCGCTGCGTGTCGGAGTTCATCCGGATCACCGACACCCTGCTGCCCGAGCGGGCCTTCAAACGGATCGTTCCCGAGCTGCACCATGGCGGCCGCACGCCCGCAGGCGTGCCGGTGCGCGCGCAGCTGCTGGGCTCGGACCCGGTCTGCCTGGCTGAAAACGCCGCCAAGCTGGCGGGCCTGGGCCCGGCTGGCATCGATCTGAACTTCGGCTGCCCGGCCAAGGTCGTCAACCGGCATGGCGGCGGCGCCGCGCTCTTGCAGGATCCCGAGCTCATCTTTCGCATCGTGGCGGCCGTGCGCCGCGCCGTGCCGGCCGGCATGCCCGTGTCGGCCAAGATGCGCCTGGGCTTCAACGACGATCAGCGCGCCGAGGACTGCGCCCAAGCCATCGCCGAAGGCGGGGCCGGTGAACTGGTCGTGCATGCGCGCACGAAGGCGCATGGCTACCGGCCGCCGGCCTATTGGGAGCGCGTCGCCGATGTGCGCCGGGTGGTCAACATCCCGGTGGTGGCCAATGGCGAAATCTGGACGGTGGCCGACGCGTGGCGCTGCCGCGAGGCCTCCGGCTGCCAGGACCTGATGCTGGGGCGCGGCATCGTCGCCGATCCCGGCTTGGCCCTGGCCATCCTGGCTTCGTCCGGGCCAGCACATGCCGACGACGCGGCGGACACCGCTGGCGCAGGCATGGACGGTGTCGCGGGCGCGGGCCCCACGCCCCATGTGTCTTGGGCCGATCTGGTCGCGCTCATTCAGGTGTTCTGGACGCTGATCCAGGGCCACATCGTGCCCAAGTACCGCGCTGGCCGCATGAAGCAATGGCTCAACTACCTGCGGCGCACCTACCCCGAGGCGGAAGCGGCCTATCAGCAGATCCGCACCCTCACGGATTCGCGCCAGGTGGAGGCCCTGATGGCCGACTGGGGCAAGGTATAGTCGCCTCGCCCCTCGCATCGCAGGCATTTCTGAAAGACATTCCCGATGGCCATCCAATGGTTCCCCGGTCACATGAACGTGACCAAGAAAGCCATCATCGAACGCATCAAAGAGATCGATGTGGTGATCGAGCTGCTCGATGCCCGGCTGCCCGGCTCCAGCGCCAACCCCATGCTGGCCGAGCTGACCGGCACGCGGCCCAAGCTCAAGGTGCTCAACAAGCAGGACATCGCCGACCCGGCGCGCACCGACGCCTGGCTGGCCTGGTGGCGCGCGCAGGCCGACACGCAGGCCATCGGCCTGGACGCCAGCGAAACCGCCCCCGCCCAGCGCCTCATCAAGGCCTGCCGAGAGCTCGCCCCCAACCGGGGCGGCATGGCCAAGCCGCTGCGCGTGATGATCTGCGGCATCCCCAATGTCGGCAAGTCCACCTTGATGAACACGCTGGTGGGCAAGAAGGCCGCCAAGACGGGCGACGAAGCCGGCATCACGCGGGTGGAGCAGCGCATCAACCTGGCCAGCGACTTCTACCTCTTCGACACGCCGGGCATGCTGTGGCCCAAGATCACCATCCCGCAAAGCGGCTACCACCTGGCCGCCAGCGGCGCCGTGGGCCGCAACGCCTATGACGAAGAAGAGGTGGCGCTGGAGCTGCTGGCCAGCCTCAAGGGTTCGTACGCCGACCGCCTTGCGGCACGCTACAAGCTCACTGACATCGAAGCCATCCCGCACGCCCACGACGACGAACTGCTCACTGAGATCGGACGCAAGCGCGGCGCGGTGCGAAGCGGCGGGCGCGTCGATCTGCAGAAAGCCGCCGAGATCGTGCTCAACGATTTCCGCAGCGCCATCATGGGCCGCATCACGCTGGAAACGCCCGAGCAGTTCGAGCAATGGCGGGCGGCCGCCCTGGAGGTCGAAGCCGAGCGCGAACGCAAAAAGGCGTTGCGCAACAAGCGACGCAAGGGTGACAAGGCGGACATGGCCCAGCAAGACTCGGATGCGGACGAGGACGCCGACGATATGGAAAACGCCGTCGATGCGGAAGACGACCAAGACGCCGCGCAAGACGACCCCAGCGCCGCGCCATGAACCAGCCATCCGATCCGCCTCGGAGCGTGCCGGCCAAGCCCGCAACAACCAGCCAGGCTGAGGCCTTCCAGCCCCGCGGCATCACGCCCACCGAAGAGCAACTGGCCATCCAGCTGGCGCGGCGCAAGCACGTGCTGATCGAGGCCAACGCCGGCGCGGCCAAGACCACGACCCTGGCGCTGCGCCTGGCCCAGGCACTGGCGCGCGGCGCGGACACCAACGCCATCCTGGCCCTCACCTACACCGATGAAGCCGTCAAGGCCTTGAAGCTGGCGCTGGAGCGCATCGGCATCGCGGCGGCCGTGCGCAACCGCCTGCGCATCCAGACCTTTGAAGACTTCTGCGCCGCACGCCTGCAGGCCATCGAAGGCATCAGCGTGCCGCGCCTGAACCAGCCTGAGCGCCAGCAGCCCTATGTGCTGCAGGCCATCACGCGCGTGATGGACAACCCCGACGAGCGCTACCGCGACGAGTTCGCCGTGGAAGGCACGGGCGAAGGCATGGTCGAGGGCCTGCTCGACACCTTCGCGCGTTTGAAGGGCACGATGCGCCTGACCATCGAGGCCGCCGAACGCACGCCCACGCCCGCCCTGGCCCAGGAGTTGGAGCTGGATTACCTGAGCATGCGCGTGTACTGGGCCTACGAACACCTGCGGCGCGGTGGCCACCCGGATCACCATGCCTTCCGCACCCCGGGCGACGCCACCTATGACCTGGCCCGCATGCTGCTGGACGAAGAGCAGGCCGCCTTCATCGGCATGCCGCATCCGCTGGCCCTGGGCCTGCATGTGGTGCTGGTCGATGAGATGCACGACACCAACCGCGCGATGTTCACCGTGCTCAAGGGCCTGCTTCAGCAGAACCCGCAGGCCGCCTTCGTGGGCGTGGGCGACCGCGACCAGGTCATTCACGCCGTGGCCGGCGCCGACGCCCGCTTCATGGGCGAGGCCTTCGAGCAGGAGATCGGCGTGCCCAGCCGCTTTCCGCTCACGGCCACCTTCCGCTTCGGCCCGCGCCTGGCGCAGGCCATGGGCCGCATCGCACACAAGCCCTATGTGTCGCGCAGCCCGCGTGACACCGAGATCCACCTGTTGGCCTGCGAGGCCGGCGCGGGCCGCATCGAAGGCCCAGGCTGGCACATCGCCCGCATGGCGCAGCGCCGCGAGGGCCTGCCGCCCAAGGCACCGGGCTCCGAGATGGCCGTGCTGCTGCGCCACCCACACCAATCTGTCGAACTGGAAAACCAGCTGCTCGACCACGGCATCGACTACAGCACCGTCGGCTTCGACACCTACCTGATGCGCCCGGAGGTGCTGCTGGTGCGCGGCCTGTTCGCCCATGCGCAGCAGGCCTTCACCGCCATCGCCCATGCCGACACCCGCATGCGCGTGCTGCAGGCCATGATGTTGTTCACCGGCTCGCGCATCGACAGCGAGGCCGAGCTGCCTGCCGATCGCCAGAAGGAAGAGCTGGACACCATCCGCATGCTGGCCAATGCCAGCGAGGAAGCGGCCTACGGCTACTTCATCGAGAACCAGGTGCTGCGCAACGCCCGCCCTGATGCCCGCCAGGCCGTGCAGGCCGCCATCGGCCTGCTGCGCGGCAACGCCACCGATGCGCTGCTGGCCCACTTCACCGCCGCCTTGACGCCGCACCGGCTGGCCGCTCGCGTGCTGGTGCGCACCGAGGACATCGCCCAGGTCGAGGCCAACATCCGCGGCCTGATCGACTCGGCCGCCACCTACGACGACATCGGCGCTTTTTTCCGCGCCATGAACGCCCGCGAGGTCCGCCTGCGCGGCATGCGCGGCAAGGACTGCCTGCAGCTGTCCAGCATCGAGGCGGCCAAGGGCCTGGAGTTCGAGCACGTGCTGATGCCGGGCCTGGACGAAGGCGCCTTCGCGGCCAGCGGGCACCGCATGGCCGATGACCGCAACCTCCTGTACGTGGGCCTGACCCGGGCGCGCAGCCGCCTGACCTTGCTGCACGACGCCCGCCGGCCCAGCCCCTATCTGAAGGCCGCCGGCTTGTTGTGAACAGGGGCGGTGCGTCAGCGCGCGCCGCATTGTGTGATGATGCCGCCCTGACGCTGCCAGAAGCTCGGCGCAGCCGTCCCCCTACCGAATTCAAAAAGACCTCTCTCCATGGCCCAACCGCAAGACCACATCAGCATGGCGCTGTTCTGCGACTTCGAGAACGTCGCCCTCGGCGTGCGCGATGCCAACTACGAAAAGTTCGACATCAAGCGCGTGCTCGAACGCCTGCTGCTCAAGGGCAGCATCGTCGTCAAGAAGGCCTATTGCGACTGGGAGCGCTACAAGAGCTTCAAGGCCGCGATGCACGAGGCCAACTTCGAACTGATCGAGATCCCGCACGTTCGCCAGTCCGGCAAGAACTCGGCCGACATCCGCCTGGTGGTCGACGCGCTGGACCTTTGCTACACCAAGTCGCACGTCAACACCTTCGTCATCATCTCGGGCGATTCCGACTTCTCGCCGCTGGTGTCCAAGCTGCGTGAGAACGCCAAGTACGTGATCGGCGTAGGGGTCAAGCAATCGACTTCGGACCTCTTGATCGCCAACTGCGACGAGTTCATCTTCTACGACGACCTGGTGCGCGAAAGCCAGCGCCAGCGCAGCCGCGACAACCGCGATGCCCAGCCTCAGCAGCGCCGCTCGCCCGAAGAGGAAAAGCGCCGCCGCGAGGAGATGGACACGCGCCGCACCAAGGTGGTGGAGATGGCCGCCGAGACCTACGAGGCCCTGGTCACCGACCGGGACGAAGGCGGCCGCGTGTGGGCATCGGTTCTGAAGGAAGCGCTCAAGCGCCGCAACCCGGGCTTCAGCGAGCAGTACTACGGTTTCCGCACCTTCGGCAACCTGCTGGAAGAGGCGCAGGCGCGCGGTCTGCTGGAACTGGGGCGCGACGAGAAGTCGGGCCTGTTCGTGTCGCGCGGCAATGGCGTGCCGCTGCGGGTTGACAGCGTGGCGCCGCAGCTGGCATCGCTGGATGAAGGCGTGCTGGTACAGGCCGAGCAGGTGCGCATCAGCACGGGCGAAGAGGCCGGCACCGTGCTGGTACAGGCCCATGAGCCGCAAGAGGACGGCGCGGCGGTGGGCACCGGCGAGGCCGGTGGGCAAAGCCAGCGCGCGGGTGAGCGCAGCGAACGCGGTGAGCGCAGTGACCGGGCCGAGCGTGGTGAACGTGGAGAGCGCGGCGAACGAGGCGGCCGAGGCCGTCGCGGTGGCCGTCGTGGGCGCGGTGAGGACAACGGTGGCGCTCAGCCCCTCGCCCAACAAGGCAGCGACGCCGCGCCCGCAGCGATGAACCCGCCCGCACCTGAACCTGCCTACGCCGAGGCACGCCCCGCATCGGCGACCGTCAGCGAGCGCGTCGAAGCGCCCGCCCCTGCTGCAGCCAAGACCCCGGCGCCCGCAGAGGCCAAGGCCGACGCGCCCGCTGCACCCAAGGCACGCAAGACGGCCAGCAAAACAGGCCGGACCGCCAGGAAGACCGCAGCCAAGACGGCGCAAGCCAGCGAAGCCGCCCCGGCCCCGGAGGCCGCAGCACCCGCGCCCGCCGCGGCAGGCAAGACCGCCAGCAAGAAGACCAGCACCCGCGGCACCCGCTCGCGCCCATCCGCCGCGAAGAAGCGCAGCGACACAGGCAGCGACGCCAGTTGATCGCAAGGCGGCAGGCCTGACGTGCCGGCCACCGGCCTCAGACCAGAGCCGCCGCCTCCTGCAACTCACGCGCATGGGCGCGGGCCACGGCCTTGAAAGCAGGGCCGATGCGCCCATCGCGCTGGACATCGTCCCAGAAGCCCAACGCAGCCCGGCAAGCCTGCAGCCAGACCTCGCGCTGCGCCGGCAAAGGCGACTTCGCCTCGAAGCGCCTGCCGGGCACCTCACCCCCTGCAAGCGGCGCGTACATCATGGGCAGCATGTCGTAAGCGGGTGCGAGCCGAAGCCGGCCGGCCATCGGCTCGAAGCTGAGGTTGCCTGCATGCATGTCGGTGTTGCCGATCAGCCGGCCGAACCACCAGATGCGCGCGATGCGGTCCACATCGGCAGCCTCCAGCAGGCGCAAGGCATGCAGCCTCTGAGCCAGCGCAGGCCAATCATTGAGGCCCGCGCCCAGGAAGTAGGCATCGACCGTGCCCAGGCTGATCAGAGGCCGCATGTTTTGCAAGAAGTTTTGACGAGATCCTGATGCACAAAATGCAATCAGGTCAATGACTTACATGCAAAACAAGCGGGGTTTTGACGAGATTCTTGAAAGCCGAATGGCGTTCACTTCGCCCAGTTGCCGTCCTTCATGCCGGTGATCTTGTTGAACACCGGCTTGCCCGCCAGGTGATCCTTGCGGTCGGCCACGAAGTAGCCGTGGCGCTCGAACTGGAACTTCTGGTCCGCCACCGCGGCCGCCAGCGAGGGCTCCACATAGGCCGTCACCACCTGCTTGCTCTGCGGGTTCAGACTGGCCAGGAAGTCCTTGCCGCCGGCATCGGGCTGCGGATCGGTGAAGAGGCGGTCATACAGGCGCACCTCGGCGGCCACGCCATCGGCCACGCCCACCCAGGTGATCGCGGCCTTGACCTTGACGCTGTCGGCGCCAGGCGTGCCGCTCTTGGTGTCGGGCACCACGGTGGCCAGTACCTTGGTCACATGGCCATCGGCGTCTTTTTCGCAGCCCGTGCATTCGATGACATAGCCGCCCTTCAGGCGCACCTTGTTGCCGGGGAAGAGGCGCTTGTAG
>CAYPUS010000067.1:0-11602 GCA_964413815.1 uncultured Aquabacterium sp.
CACCATCCCAGCCCAGAAAACCCGTCGTGCCCAGCATGAAGGCCTGCATGGCCCACATGATGTCCGGCACCATCAGCATGATCAGCGCGCTGACCGCACCCAACACCACGCCCACCACCACGCCGGCCAGCAGCAATCGCAGGGTGTGTTGCACGCCGCGGGCCAGCGCCAGCGTCAGCGCCACGGCGCCGACCGCGCCCAGAAAGGCCGCTCCGGTCAGGCCCAGCTTCACGAACCATGCCGCGGACACCGGCCCCACCCCGGACACCGCCAGGAAGATGGCCACCGCCAGCGCCGCCCCCGACGAACTGCCCAGCAAATAAGGATCGGCCAACGGGTTGCGGAACAGGCCTTGCGACAAAGCCCCCGCCAGGCCCAGCAAGGCACCCGTCAACCAGACGCCGACGCTGCGCGGCGCCCTGACTTCCCACATGATCTGCGTGGCCAGCGCATCGCCCGACCACGGTGGCGACCAGCCCGTGCTGCCCACCGCCACGCCGAGCACCAGCATGCACAGGCCGCAGGCGATGAGGCCGGCAGCCGCCAGGCCCGCCCTCATGGCCGGCCTCCGCTGTGCCCGGCTTGCCCGCCCTGCGCGCTCAGGCAAGCGGCCATCAGCAGCGCGCCCTCGCCCAGGCGGGGCCCTGCCCGCGTCAGCACATCGGCCTGCGCCACATCGAACACACACAGGCGCCCGGACTGCAGGGCCTGGATGCGCCGCCAGCCCGGCCGCGTCTGCAATCCGCCAGCACTGCGCACCGTCACCATGATCCATTGCGGGTCAGCCCGCACGACGAACTCCGGATTGAGCTTGGGAAAGGGCCCCAGGCTGGCCGGCACGATGTTGGCCATGCCCAGCCGATGCAGGGTCTGGCCGATGAAGGACACCTCGCTTGCCGCATAGGGCGCGCCGTCGACTTCGAAATAGACGCGCATGCCGCGCACCGACGCAGGCACCCGGCGCGCAGCCTGCGCCACCTTCGCGTCGATGTCCTGCCACACGCGCCCGCCTTGGTCTTGCTGCCCCAGCAGCTGCGCGACCTGGCCCAACACCCGCCGCACATCGGCATGGCTGCGCGGCTCCAGGGCGATGACGGGGATGCCCAGGGCCGTGAGCCGGTCCGTCACGCGCGCTGACACCGACAGCAGCACCACATCGGGCTTGAGCCCGGCGATCATCTCGACGCTGGCATCGTTGAGGCCGCCGACCACCGGCCGGCTGTTGATCTCGGCAGGGTGGTTCGAATAGCGATCGACCCCGACGATGCGCTGGCATGCGCCCAGGGCGCACACCGTCTCCGTCAGCGACGGCAGCAAGGAGACGATGCGCATGGGCGCAGCCGGCAGCGTGACGCGCACGCCCCGGTCGTCCACCAGCGTGATGGCCGGCGACGGGGATGGCGACGCGCGCTCGGCCCCAGCGGGCATGCAAGCCAACCAGCCGCATGCCACCGCACAGAACAAGAAGACCCGAAGCCACCGCGCCACGCCCACCTCCCGCTTCAAAATTGCCGCGACACCGACAGCTTCAGGCTGCGGCCGGCATAGGGATAGACCAAGGAAGCATCGCAGCCGAAGCTGTAATCGTAGTTGTAGCCCTCTCGGTCGGCCAGGTTGGTGCCCGACAAGGCCACCGTCCACACACGGTCTGACCACGCATAACGCGCATCGAAGAGCACCGACGAGGGGATGCGCTGCGAACACAGGTTGGCTGCATCATTGGCCGGCCGCATGGATGCCAGGTACTGCGCCCCGACGTCGAGCGTGTTGCGATCATCGACGCGCCAGGCGGCCCGCAAGGTGGCCGTGTGCGGTGCGATCAGCACCATCTCCTTGCCAGCGTCGGGCCCCGATCGAAAGCCCGCGCTCACTTGCTGCCAGGTCCCGCTCAGCACCACATCCTTCACAGGCGTCCAGCGTCCTTCGACCTCCACGCCCTTGCGGCGGGTCGGATCGAGGTTGTCGTTCGCCCCTACAGGGTTGTCCACATAGATGATCTCGTTGCGCGTCTTCTGCGTGAAGTAGCGCAGCGTGAAGGCATCGCCATCGCGGGCCCACTTCACACCGATCTCCTTGTCGCGGTTTTCTTGCGGCAGCAAAGGATTCCCGCCTGGTGTCAAGCCGTTTTCATCGGCATTGGCCATCCGAAAGGACAGCGCCATGCGGCCATACACATCCAGCCCTTCGGTGAGGCTCTGATTGACGCCCATCTCCCATGCGTGCACTTTGTCCTCACGGGCAAAGGTCTTGAAAAGCCTGTGTACACGCTCTTCGCGCCAGCCCACGTTCAGTCGCGTGGCCGTGGGCAGGCGCATGTCGCCTTGCGCGAATACCGCTCTGTTGTCCTGAGAGCCGGTCGGCATGAACGCGGATTCGTCACGCCGCCAGCCCAGCCAATCGAGCCCCGCCGTGAGCGTGCCGCCCAGCGTCGGCGACCCCATGGCATAGGAAACGCGTGGCGTCAGTTGATGCTGGATCAGGCTGGAACTGGACGCTGGCCGTGGCGCGTAAAAGGCAGTAGCCTCGCGTTCGCGCTGCGACATGTCGATCTGTGCGCTCAGCGGGCCTGCCGTATAGCCGATATCGGCCAGGTAACGGGTTTCGCGGGTCTTCGCGTAGTCATTCAAGGTCGAGGCAGCACGACGATTAGCGCGGTACTGCTGGATCGAGATTTGCCCCGGCAGACCGGAACGCTGCCCCTCCTGCTGGATGCGCACCCCCGCCCGCAAGCCGCCTTGCGCCCAGCGCGCCCCCATCGAAGTCACATCCTGCTTGTACTCACTGTTGTCACGAAAGCCACCACTGCGCACACGCTTGGCCGCTGCATCGAGGCTCCAGCCATCGAAGCCCCACATCCCCGATGCGGACACCTCATGGCCCTGGAAGCTTTCCACCGCCGCGCCGAGCACGGCCTTGCGCACGCCATCGCCCGTCTGTTTTTTCAGGATGACGTTGACGACACCGGACGAGGCGCCATCGCCCCACAGCACGCTGTTGCCGCCCCGCACGATCTCGATGCGATCGATCAGGTCCAGCGGAATGGCCGACAGCCGCGCGGGCGCCAGTTCGTTCTCGCTCAGCCGCACACCGTCGACCAGCACGACCAGGTTCTGGTCGGCGGTCGCGCCGAAACCCCGCAGGTCCAGCGAGTGCTCGCGGCCATTGTTCAGGTCGGATTTCGCGGCCACGCCACCGAGCTTGCGCACGGCCTCGTTCGCATCGGCCACGCCCGCGCGCGCCATCTGCTCGGCGGTGATGATGCTCGCGCCGATGGGCGCCGTCTGCAGCAGCTGCGGCATGCGGCTGGCACTGACGACCACCGGCCCCAGGCTCGATTCGGATGTGGCCGCAGCACGGACATCCTCATCGGCCGCGCGCGCCTGCCCCTGCGCCACGACCAAAACCGCCAGGCCACAGGCCATGGCCGCGCGCGTGCGCATCCCCGGTGCCACTGGCACCTTGCTCAAGAAAAACATGATGGTTGGAAAAACAAGAACCAGCCCAGCCAGCATCCCCGCAGGCCCTGGACCAAACGGCCTGGCCGCATGCCAGAAGGCAATGCGGCCAGGCCCCGTGTCGGCCGGTATCCGGGCTGGGCGGTGTCACTCGCGAAGCCTTCCCAGCGCACAAGGCACCAGTGGCATGAAGCGCGAGCGGATCTGCGCCATCGCGAACACATCGCGAGGCAGACAGGTCGACCGCCGACCGTTGCGGGGGCAGCGCAAGTCAGGCGAACCGCTTGCGCGGCAAACCCTCTTGCTTCCCGTTTAACTGCACCGGGCGAACCCCGGTGCAAGCACCAACGCCCGGGATTGTAAGGCGCCTACAATGTGCCTCATCCGCCGCTTTGAGTCGGCAGCCTGCCGCCGCCACCCCGGGGGACGCATTTGCCCATGTCCAGAATCGACGAACTCACGGACCGCATCGAGCGCCTGCTGCTTCGCCACGAAGAGCTGCGCCGCACCAATGCGCTGCTGCAACAGCAACTCCTGGTGACGGGTCAGGAACGCGATTCCCTGAGGGCGCGCCTGTCGGCCGCCCGCGCCCGCATCGACGCCCTGATCGACAAGCTGCCGACCTCGGCCGTGCCCCCGGCCGAGCCCGACGAAGGCCAGGATTCCCCCGCTGACGAGACCCGACAAGCATGAAGCAGATCGAAGTGGCCATCATGGGCCAGAGCTACCTGCTGGGCTGCCCCGATGGCGGCGAAGAACGGCTCAAGGAAGCCGTCGCCCAGGTCGACCGCGAGATGTGCGCCATCCGCGACAGCGGCAAGCTCAAGGCCCGCGAGCGCATCGCCGTGCTGGCCGCGCTGAACCTGGCCTACATGCTCACCGAGCGCCCGGCCGCCCCCTCGGGACAGGCCCGGCAAGCGGGTGCGCAGGCGGCCGAAGAAGCCGACACCCAGGCCACACCGGCCTACATCGACAAGCTCATCGAACGGCTCGACCAGGCCCTCGACAGCGACGGCCACCTGCTCTGAATTCGCCCCCCGCGCTGGCGTTGCGGCAAGCATTGGCCGCCGCCCCCCATTCGCGGCAAGAAGCCCTTCATCGCGGCGCATTTGCACGACCGCTGGCGCGCGAAAGACGTAGAATGGATTCGTCCGTCGCGTTCGTGGTTGTTTTTATTTCCTTGAACCGATGCTCTACGAGCCAGGGCTTGGAACATTGCTGTGCTGGTGTGATCGTCTCGCGTCAGATGAACCCGAAGTACTGCTGACCTCGCCCACCTGAATCCCCTGGGTTCAGGAATGCGGCAACCAGTCTGCGGCGGGCCTTGATTCCTTCACTTGCCCTTGTTTTGCCTTTGTTGCAAATGACAGCGGCAAGTGACAACGGCCAGATACCCCTGAGGGATCTGGCCGTTTTTTTGTGCCCGTTTGTGTGGCGGACGCGTCAGTTCGCCGGCACGAACTGGATGCTGGCCAACACGATGCGGTTGCCCGTCTCGCGGGCCGCGGCCATCGCGCGATCGGCGCTGCGCATCAGCTCATCCACGCCACCGGCCGTGTGCGGGAAGCTCGCCACGCCCATGCAGACGGTAAAGGGAATCTGCTGGCCGTTGAAGGCCACGATGTGCTGGGCGCACTGGCGGCGCAACTGCTCCATCCTGGAATGGGCCGTCGCCAGACCCACGCCCGACAGCAGCACCACGAAGCGGTCTCCGCCCAGGCGGCAGGGAGAATCCATGGCTCGGGTGTTGGCACGCAGCAGGCGACCCAGCGCCTCGACCACGCGCTCACAGCCTTCCAGGCCGTGCACACGGCGGATCTCATCGAGGTTGTCGATGGCCACCGACACGAGGGCGAACTCGCGCTGCTCCCGGCTGGACAGGTCGGCTTCGCGGCGCAGCTGCTCTTCGAAGTGGGCGCGGTGATAGAGGCCCGAGACCGCATCGCGGACCTGGTTGTCCTCGGCCTGCCGGCGCAGCGAATCATTGGCTTTTTGCTGCTGCTCGAGCTGGCCCAGGGCCGTCTGCAGCTGCGCATCGCGCCGGCGCGCGTCGGTGACGTCCTGCCACACGGACAGCAGCTTGACCGACCCGTCGGCCTGCGGCTGCAGGGCCTGGCGGAAGGTCAGGAATTCATGCCGGCCGCCGCTGAGCTCCAGGCGGTGCTCGGCGCGCACGCCGTCGGAGACCTGCTGCGCCTGCAGGTCGGCAGCGCGCAATGCGACAGCCTGCGTGGCATCAAACAGATCGGTATCGGCCGCGCCCACGATGGTCTTGCCCTCCAGGCCCAGCAAGCGGGCGGCAGCATCGTTGGCCACTTCGTAGCGGCCGCTGGAGAGGTCTTTGACGAGGACGCCCAGGCCCAACTGGTCCAGCGCATGCAGGACTGCCTGGTTGAGTACACCGGAGGCGGAAACTTCCGGAGCAGAGGAATCGGCCATGACAATGTGATGTTTATGTGTAGAAACGGTGCCCCATAACGGCCAGGACACCGAGGCCATGCCGGAGCATGTTCGCTGAAAATACCTCCGGTGACTGTCCTTCAAACGAGGGATCAAGGCCCTGTTTGGCGCACATGCGCGTCAAATCTCACGCTTGATCTGACACGGGGCAGTCTCTCAGATTTCGATTCTCTTTGAAAACAACATGACCTCACTTTGCTTGCTAGGTTGCGGCCTGATGGGCGCACCGATGGCGCGGCGGCTGCTGGCGGCCGGTCATTCCCTGACTGTGTGGAACCGCACGCGGGCCAAGGCCGAGGCCCTGGCGGCCGACGGCGCCCGTGTGGCCGATACACCACGCGAAGCCGTCAGAGAAGCGGACATCGTCATCACCATGCTGGAGCACGGCGGCGTGGTCGAGCAGGTGCTGTTCGACCCGGCGATGCCCGGCGCGGCGGGGGGGCTCAAGCCGGGTGCGCTGCTGGTCGACATGGGCTCCATCCTGCCCGAGCAGGCCCGCAGCCATGCGCAGCGGCTGGCCGCCCTGGGCGTGCAGGCGCTGGATGCGCCCGTTTCCGGCGGCACAGTGGGCGCCGAGGCGGGCACCCTGGCCATCATGGCCGGTGGCGAGGCAGCCGATTTCGAGCGCGCCCGCCCCATCCTGGAAGTGTTCGGCCGCCCCGTGCACGTGGGCCCGGCCGGCGCCGGCCAGCTCACCAAGCTGGCCAACCAGATGATCGTGGGCATCACCATCGGCGCCGTGGCCGAGGCCCTGCTACTGGCCCAGCAAGGGGGCGCGGACCCGGCGAAGGTCCGCGAAGCCTTGCGCGGCGGCTTTGCCGAAAGCCGGGTGCTGGAGGTGCACGGCCAGCGCATGGTCGAGGGGGATTTCGCCAAGCGCGGCTCGGTGGCGATTCAGCTCAAGGATCTGCGCAATGCGCTGCACACCGCGGGCACCCTGGGTTTCGATGCGCCCATCACGCAGCACATGGCCGCCCTGTATGAGGACGCGGCGCACAACGGATTCGCCGAGCTGGATCAGGCGGGGTTCTACAAAGAACTGGTGCGCAGGCAGGCGGCCCGCTGACCGCCCGCAGCGACCTCAGGCCGCCCGTGGCGCCTGCTCGGTCTGCGCCCGCCGCTGGCGCTCCCGCACCGTCATCGTCAGGCCCACCGGCGTCATGGTGAAGGCCATCAACTCCTGGGCCTCGCCCCCATCGGGCGTGTCCAGGGAGACGATGCCGAAGTGCTGGAAGAGCATCGCCGCCACGAGCTTGATTTCCATCAGCGCCAGGTAGCGGCCCGGGCAAATCCGTGGCCCGGCCCCAAAAGGCATGGACACGCGCTTGGCGTGGTCCGCGGCCTTGGGCGCGGTCTGCGCGGTCTGCGCGGTCTGTGCGTTCAGCGCCTTCTCGCCCGTCTCCGCCTTGTCCAGCCAGCGCTCCGGCCGGAAGGCCTGCGCATCCGGGAAGATCGCCTCGTTGAGGCTGTCGTGGCGCATCATCGCCACGATGGAGGTGCCCTGGGGCACGATCACATCGCCGACGACCAGCTCGCGCAGCGTCTCGACCACATTGAAGGGCCCCACCGGCTTGAGACGCATGCTTTCGTGGATGCAGGCCTCCAGGTAATTGAGCCGCCCCAGGTCCTCGGGCGCCCAATCGGCCAGCGGATGGCTCATCAGCTCGTCGACCTCCCGCTGCACACGGGCCATTGCCTCGGGATGGCGGCTGAGCAGGTAGAACATCCCGGACAGGCTGGTGGCGGTGGTGTCCTCACCGGCCAGCAGCATCGTGAACACATTGCCGACCACGTCCTCGTCGCTCACGCCGCTGCCGGGCTCGTCGGCGGCGATCAGCATGGCCTCCAGCAGGTTTTGCGGTGCGGCGCGGCGGGCTGGCTCCTTCAGGCGCTCGCGCGCATCCGCCATGAAGCCACGGATGGCCTTGTTCACCTCCGCCACGCTGCGGTCGAGGGCGCGGTCAGAGGGCAGGCGGAACCAGCGCCAGTAAGGCACGATGGCATGGGTGCGCCGCCAGATGGTCGGCAAGATCTTGTCGAGATGGCGCTGGATAACGTCGTCCTTGGAGCTGAGCGTGTCCACATCGACGCCGAAGGCCAGTCCGGAGATCGCATCGACCGTGAAGCGCATCAGGTCCGATTGCAGGTTCACCGGCTGCGCGATGTCGCTGGCTGTCATCCACCGGCGCTTCAGGCGCGCGGCCACGTTCAGCAAGGCGGGAAAGTAGGCGCGCACATGGCCTGGCGCGAAGCTGGCCATGACCATGCGGCGCTGACGGGCCCAGTGCTCGCCCTCGGCCACAAACACACCGTCGGCGATGCCCATTTCGGAGATGATCTCCTGCATGCGCGAGGGGCGGCGAAAGCTCTCGGGGCGCTCCCGCAGGATGTCGGAGATCTGCTTGTGGTCGGACAGCACGATCAGCGGCATGCGCCCCAGATGCACCTGGAACATCGGGCCGTATTCATGCACCCATCGCTCCATGTCCTGGTGCATGCGGTCCAGGCGCACCTGCAGGGCGTTGCCGACCAGCGGCAAGGCACGCGGCCCCGGCAGGTCGCGCATGTGCCGCAGGGATGCCTTGGGCGCCTCGGGGGCCTGGCCACCCTGGTGCTGCCGGTCCGTATCGGATATGAGGGACATTTTCATGTCTCATACTGTCACCCACCGCAAAGTGGCCGTCATTGGCGAGAGAATCCGATCCATTGACCGCAGAATCCCCTCCTCTGCGCCCGCCCCCGGCCCTTCACCTGCCCTGATGAACGATTCCACCGCCGCTCCCGTTGGTTTCACTGTCAGCTACGCCCGGCTGGTGGCCGACCACGTTCGCGCGAAGGACCTGGACCACCGTCCGGTGCTGGCGGCGCTGGGCCTGACCGAGGCAGACAGCGAGCACAGCCCCCGCTGGGTGCCCGCCCGCCAACTGGCCCAGGCCCTGCACCTGACGGCCGAGCTGTGCCACGACCCCCACATCGGCCTGAGCATCGGCCAGGAGATGCGCCCGGCCAACATGGGCAGCCTGGGCTATGCCCTGACCAGCTGCACCGATCTGCACGACGGCCTGGCCCTGTTCGAGCGTGTGCAGTCGCTGGTGTGCACGCAGGTGCGCTCGGAACACCGCATCCGCGGCGATGTGATGGAAAGCCACATGGTGGCCCTGGACGATGTCCCGCGCGACACCCACCTCTGGACCTTCACCATGGTCTCGCGCCTGGCCTTCGCCCGCTGGGTCAGCGGCCGGCGCCTGACACCCCTGATGACGTGGCTGCCCTGCCCCGCCCCGGCCGACCCGGCCCCGTTGCTGGCCTACATCGGCGGCCCGGTGCAGTTCGATGCACCCCAGGCGGGCGAACGTGTGCCCGCCAACTGGCTGCAGTTGCCCAACCCGAATGCCGACCCCACCTTGCATCAGCTCATGAGCGCGATGACGACCCAGCAGTGGAGCGCGCTCGGCCGTGATCAGACGCAGCTGACCGGCATGCTGCGCCAGCACATCGGCTGGCGCCTGCAGCAAGGTGAACTGCCGCTGCTGGAAAAAATGGGGCCCGATCTCGAAGAAGCGCTGGGCGTGACGGGCCGCCAGCTTCAGCGCCGCCTGGCCGAGCAAGGCCTGAACTTCAAGGACCTGGTCGAAGAGGTGCGCAAGGAGCAGGTGCTGCACGAGCTGCGGCATACCCAGCTGCCCCTGCAGGAAGTGGCCCGGCGTGCCGCCTATGCGGAGGTCAGCTCCATGCACCGCGCCGTGCGCCGGTGGACGGGGCTGACGCCCACTGCCGTGCGCACGGGGCAGACCGCCGCCCAGGAAGCCACCGCCCCGAAGGACGGCGAGGCTTAGTCAGTTCTTGAACTCGGGCGTCTGTTTGGCCATGCCGGCCATCATCGCGGCCGTCAGGTCCGACGACATCAGCATCGCCGCATTCCAGGTCGCGATGTAGTTCAGGCCATCGGCCACCGAATGGTCGCGCGTGTAGTTGAGCATTTCCTTGGTGCCACGCACCGACAGCGGCGACTTGGACGCGATCAGCGCCGCCAGTTCGCGCACCCCGGCATGCAGCGCCTCACGCGTGTCATAGACCTGGTTGACCAGGCCGATGCGCAGCGCCTCCTCGGCCAGCACCTTGCGGCCCGTGAAGGCCAGCTCGCGCACGATGCCCTGGTTGCCCAGCAGCTTGGGCAGGCGCTGCAGCGTGCCGACGTCGGCCACCATGCCGATGTCGATCTCCTTGATGGTGAAGTACGCATCGGCCGAGCAATAGCGCATGTCGGTGGCGCTGATCAGGTCGACACCACCGCCGACACAGCCGCCATGCACGGCCGCCAGCACGGGCTTGCGGCAGCGCTCGATGCTCGTCAAGGTGTCTTGCAGCTCCAGCACCAGGGCGCGCAGCTTCTCGCGGCTGCGGCCTTCGCAGTCGTCCTTGATCTGGGCCTGCAGGCCCATCATCATGGCCAGGTCGATGCCCGAGGTGAAGTGCTTGCCCTCGCCTTCGATGATGGCCACGCGCACTTCGGGTGTGCGGTCCACCCATTGCATGGCGGTGCGGATGTCTTGCCACATCGCCCAGTTCATCGCATTGGCCTTGTCCGGGCGGTTCAAGCGCA
This sequence comes from uncultured Aquabacterium sp., assembly GCA_964413815.1. Taxonomy (GTDB): domain Bacteria; phylum Pseudomonadota; class Gammaproteobacteria; order Burkholderiales; family Burkholderiaceae_C; genus Aquabacterium. The sequence continues at coordinate 10,519 of CAYPUS010000067.1, forward strand.
CGGTGGCGATGTGGTCGGCCAAGGTGATGTGCAGGGCTTCGAGGCTCGGCGGCGTGGCGTTCGGGGTGTCGCTCATGGGGCAGCTTCCTTCGGTGTATGCGTTGGGATGGGGACGTCGCTCGCCTGCGCTCACAGCGCCGCAGCCACCTCGGTGCCCTGCTTGATGGCGCGCTTGGCGTCCAATTCGGCGGCCACGTCGGCGCCACCGATCAGGTGCACCTTTTTGCCAGCGGCTTCAAGCTCGGCCTGCAGCGGGCGGTGAGGCTCCTGGCCTGCGCACAGCACGACGTTGTCGACCGGCAGCACCATCTCCTTGCCGCCCACGGTGATGTGCAGGCCGGCATCGTCGATCTTGTTGTAGCTGGCGCCAGCGATCATCTCGACGTTGCGGTTCTTCAGCGAGGTGCGGTGAATCCAGCCCGTGGTCTTGCCCAGGCCGTCGCCCACCTTGCTGGTCTTGCGCTGCAGCAGGAAGACCTGACGCGGCGGCTTGTCCAGCCTGGCCTGCTTGATGCCGCCACGCTCGGCATAACCGCGGTCGATGCCCCACTCCTCGTTGAACTTCTCCAGGTTCAGCGAAGGACTCTCACCGGCGTGGGTCAGGTACTCGGACACGTCAAAGCCGATGCCGCCCGCACCGATCACGGCCACGGTCTTGCCCACGGCTTTCTTGTCGCGCAGCACGTCGAGGTAGCTCAGCACCTTGGGGTGGTCCACGCCTTCGATCTGCGGCGTGCGCGGCGACACGCCGGTGGCCAGCAGGACCTCGTCGAAGCCGCCTTGCACCAGCTCGGCCGCGCTCACGCGCTTGCCCAGCTCCGTCTTGACGCCGCTCAGCTCAAGCTGCTTGCGGAAGTAGCGCAGCGTCTCGTAGAACTCTTCCTTGCCCGGCACCTGCTTGGCGATGTTGAACTGGCCACCGATGTCGGCATCGGCCTCGAACAGCGTGACCTCGTGGCCGCGTTGAGCGGCGGTGGTGGCAGCGGCCAGGCCGGCAGGGCCCGCGCCCACCACGGCGATGCGCTTCTTGCTGGTGGCCGGCTCGATCTTGAGCTCGGTCTCGTGGCAGGCGCGCGGGTTGACC
>CAYPUS010000068.1:0-11545 GCA_964413815.1 uncultured Aquabacterium sp.
CGATGTGCTGCGTCCCGATGAAGGCCCGCTGGCGCACATGATCCGCCTGGCCCGTACGGTCGGCCCTCAGGCCCGTGAGCAAGAACTGCGCGACTTCCTCGGGCGCTTTCGCTTCACCGGCGACATGGTGATGCAGCCCGTGGGCCAGTTCAGCGGCGGGGAAAAGGCACGCCTGGTGCTGGCCCTGGTCGTGTGGCAGCGCCCCAATCTGCTGCTGCTCGATGAACCGACCAACCACCTGGACCTGACCACCCGCGAGTCCTTGAGCATCGCGCTCAACGAGTTCGAAGGCACGGTGATGCTGGTCAGCCACGATCGCGCGCTGCTGCGCGAGGTCTGCGACGAGTTCTGGCTGGTGGCCAAGGGCGCCTTGAGCACCTTCGATGGCGATCTGGACGACTACCAGCGTTGGCTGCAGCAGCAAGCCAAGGAAGTGGCACAGGCAGCGCGTGCCGCCCGCGAGCAGCAAAAAGCCGACGGCCTCGCAAGCGCCGCCAGCGCCAACGCGGCTGCCTCCGCACCGGCCGCGGCGCCCAGCACGGACGCCCCGGATGGCCGCCGACGCGAGGACCGCAGGGCGCAGGCCCAGGCCCGCCTGCGTGTGGCCGAGCAGGCCAAGCCCCTCAAGACCGAGCTCAAGCAGGTCGAGCAGCGCATGGCCGCGGCCAACAACGAGCAGGCCCGCTTGAACGAGGCCCTGGCCGACCCGGCCTTGCCCGGCCCCGCCCGGGCGGAAAGCGGCAAGCGGCTCAAGGCCCTGGCCGACGAGGTCGAGCAACTGGAGCTGCGCTGGCTTGAGCTGAGCGAGGCCATTGACCAACTCGGCGCCTGAACCGGGGAATCAAACACGCAGGTTTCGTGCGGGCTCCGGGCTGCCGCTAACATGCCGCGGATCATCCAGACAAAGGAAACCACCATGACCGCGCTCAAACAGGTTCTCTACACCGCCCACGCCACCGCCACCGGCGGCCGTGACGGCCGCGCCGCCGCCTCCGACGGCAAGCTCGACGTCGCCCTGGCTCGACCCAAGGAGATGGGCGGCAGTGGCGAAGGCACCAACCCCGAGCAACTGTTCGCCGCCGGCTACAGCGCCTGCTTCCTGGGCGCCATGGGCTTCGTCGCCGGCCAGCAGAAGAAGGCTTTGCCGCAAGACACCAAGATCGCCGGTCAGGTCAGCATCGGCCCGATCGAACACGGCTTCGGCATCGCCGTGGTGCTGGAGATCTCGCTGCCAGGCTTGCCCCGCGAGGAAGCCCAGGCCCTGGTGGACGCCGCGCACAAGGTCTGCCCTTATTCGAACGCGACACGCGGCAACATCGATGTGACGCTGAAGGTCGTCTGAAGGGGGTTGTTGGCCCCGGCCAGGGGGCAATGGAGGTGGAAAACCGGTCAATTTGACGTCGAATCCGGAATTTTGAGTGGTAATCTCCGGATTTCACGGGCTTTCCGAGGTTGACGCGTCGGCGTCACCTCCCTACCCTTGGCTTCCATGTTTTTCACGATCCGCCGCACAGGCCGCCGTGCAGCGCCGACCTCCGTCGCGCAAAGCGGACCTTCATGCGAGATCTCCGCAGGTCTCTCCCCACGCCGCACGGTCCTAGCCGTGTGTTTGGCGTGTGTGTCAGCTTCGAGCTGGCAGATGGCCTGCGCGCACCCCAACGCCCCCGCCCCCACGGCAGTGGCCCAGGCCGCACCGTCTCCTGTCAGCGCATCGGCCTCGCAGGCCATGGCCCTGCTCGGCCTGAGCGCCACGGCAGATACCCAGGCCGCGGCGCAGCTTGCCAATGCCCAGCCCGCCGCCCACGGCCATGACGACCCGGACGATCCGGTCTCCCGCTTCCTGAGCGAAAAGGGCCTGATGCCCGACACCCGCCCTGTCAGGGAGCTGGCACACCAGGTGCGCGAGCGCGCCACCGACATGGCCTCCGACCTGGTGATGTCGGCGATGGACTTTCTCGGCGTGCCTTACCGCCGTGGCGGCAACTCCCGCGAAAGCGGCTTCGACTGCAGCGGCTTCACGCGCCATGTCTTCGAAAACAGCGTGGGCCTGATCCTGCCCCGCCGCGCTGCGGAACAGGCCAACTCGCCTGATCTGGTGCCGGTACAGAAAAACGAGCTCAAGCCGGGTGACCTGGTGTTCTTCAACACCCTGCGCCGCACTTTCTCTCACGTGGGCATCTACGTCGGCAACGGCAAGTTCATCCATTCGCCCCGCGCCGGAGGCAAGGTTCGGGTGGAAGACATGCGCCAAAGCTACTGGCAAAAGCGCTTCGACGGCGCCCGCCGCGCCCCCGCCGTGTCGGCTGCCCAGCAGCCGACGGCCGCGCCCAACCACTGATACCGGGCGCCCCCCTGCCCGGACGCCCGGCGCACGCCACCGGGCCCCATCCCTTGGCCCTGCCGAGCCACTCAACATGCCGCACAATGTGGGGCCATGAGTGAGTTTTCTGCGCGGCCGCCCAGGCGCCACGCGCCCATCATCCCGATTGCCGCATCGCCCGCAGACCCGCTTCCGGGCAGCCTGGCCTCGCCCCGTCTGTTGCCATTGCCCGCCCCCGCAGAGGACGCCCTTGCATCGGCGGGCCAGCCCTTGGACGCGCTGGCACGTCCGCTGCGCGACCTGCGCATCTCCGTCACCGACCGCTGCAACTTCCGCTGCGGCTATTGCATGCCCCGCTCCGCCTTCGGGCGCGACCATGCCTTTCTGCCGCACACCGATCTGCTCAGCTTCGAAGAGATCACCCGCACGGCGCGCATCTTCCTGTCGTTGGGCGTGCGCAAGCTGCGCCTGACCGGCGGCGAGCCCCTCTTGCGCAAAGACCTGGAGCGGCTGGTCGGGCAGTTGGCCGCCCTTCGCACGCTCGATGGCACGCCCCCAGACATCACCCTGACCACCAACGGCACGCTGCTGGCGCGCAAGGCCCGCGCCCTCAAGGATGCCGGCCTGCGCCGCGTCACCATCAGCCTCGATGCCCTCGACGAAGCACGCTTTCGCCAGATGAGCGACAGCGGCCTGAGCGTCGAAGAGGTGCTGGCTGGCATCGAGGCCGCCCGCCAGGTGGACCTGGGCCCCTTGAAGGTCAACATGGTGGTGCAGCGCGGCGTCAACGACGACCAGATCCTGCCGCTGGCGCGCCACTTCCGCGGCACCGGCATCGCGCTGCGCTTCATCGAATTCATGGATGTGGGCGCCACGAACCGCTGGGACATGGCCCATGTCCTGCCGTCGCAGGAGGTTCGCGCGCGCCTGCATGCGGCCTACCCGCTGCAACGCATCGGCAGCCAGCCCGCAGGCGAAACCGCCGAGCGCTGGGCCTATGCCGATGGCCAGGGCGAGGTCGGCTTCATCTCCAGCGTCACCCAGGCCTTCTGCGGCGACTGCAATCGCATCCGCCTGTCGACAGAAGGACGTCTGTACACCTGCCTGTTCGCCTCACAAGGCCACGACTTGCGCAGCCTGCTGCGCCAGGCCTCGCCCGAGCCGGATGCGCGCATCGCCGCGCGCCTGCTCGCACTGTGGCAGATGCGCTCGGACCGCTATTCGCAGCTGCGCGGCACCGCCCAAGTCCCCGCGAGCGGGGCGCGCCGCATCGAGATGAGCTACATCGGTGGTTGACCGTGGCTGATCTGCAGGCGATCACCGGATGCCTGCTGGCAGGCGGAGAAGGCCGGCGCATGCGCGGCCAGGACAAAGGCCTGGTCCCTTACCAGGGCCGGCCGCTGGCCGATTGGGTGCTGCAATCGCTGTCGGCGCAGTGCGGGCCGCTGATGATCAGCGCCAACCGCAACGCCCCTGCATATGAAGCCCTCCTGAACCGGCATCGCGTCATGGCGGGAGGGGCAGGAGCCCCGCCCTCTCCGGCCTCGCTGGCAAGCATCTGCCCACCCGTCTGGCCAGACGACCCTGACCTGCCACCCGCCAGCGGGCCGCTCGCCGGCATCCTCACCGCGCTGCGCCGCTGCCAGACCGGCTGGCTGCTGGTCGTGCCCTGCGATGTCCCCCATCTGCCGCGTGACTTGGCCGCCGCACTGATGACTGAGGCACTGCGCACGCAAGCCGACATCGTTGTGCCCTGGACACGTCAGTCCGATGGCGCCACCCACCTTCATTGGGCTTGCGCCTTGATCCGCAAGGGGGTTTGCCCTCACACTGAGACCATGTTCGTGACAGGCGAACGGAAAATCGGAAACTGGGTACGCGCGTTTTCCTGGTCCAGCGTATTCTTCCCCGACGACGCGGCATTCACCAACATGAACACACCGGACACGCTGCATGGTCGAGCATGACTCCTCCGTGCGCATCGCACGCATCGGCCCGGCCGATCTCAGCGCCTACAAGCGCCTGCGCGACCTGGGCCTGGCCCAGCACCCCGACGCCTTCGATGCCGACATCGAAAGCGAGCGCGCCCGTCCCCCCGAAAGTTTCATCGGCCGCCTGGGCCTGGGCGACACCTTCGGCGGCACCTTCCTGCTGGGTGCCTGGGTCGAAGGGCAGCTGGCCGGCATGATCGGCCTGGAGCGCCAGACCCTGCAGAAGCTGCGCCACAGCGCCGAGCTCAACGGCATGATGGTCCACCCCGATCACGCAGGCAAAGGCCTGGGCGGATTGCTGGTGCAAGCCGCCATCGCCGAAGCCCGGCAGGCCATCGGGCTGGAGCAGATGCTGCTGCGCGTGAGCACCTCCAGCGCGTCGGCCATCCGCCTGTACGAGCGGGCGGGTTTCCGGGGCTGCGGCGTGCTGCCCCATGCCGTCAAGCTGGTCGATGGCCCCGGCCAGGCTCGCTACTTCGACAAGCTGACCATGGTGCTGATCCTCTGAGATCAGCCCCTGACATCAGCCGCCAAGATCACCGCGCTTCGGCCGCGCCCCGGTTGGCCAAGCCATCGGCCCGCTCATTGCCCGGGTCGCCCGCGTGGCCACGCACCCAGCGCCAGTCCACATCGTGCCCGGCGGCCAGTTCATCGAGCCGGCGCCACAGATCGTCGTTCTTGACAGGCTTGTTGTCGGCCGTCTTCCAGCCGCGCCGCTTCCAGCCCCCGATCCACTCGGTGATGCCCTTGCGAACGTATTCGCTGTCGGTGTAGACGATGACCTTGCAGCGCCGCTTCAGGGCGCTCAGGGCCTGGATCACCGCGGTCAACTCCATGCGGTTGTTCGTGGTCAGCAACTCGCCGCCCCACATCTCCTTTTCGTGCGGGCCACTCACCATCCACACGCCCCAGCCACCGCGGCCGGGGTTGCCCTTGCACGCGCCATCGGTGTACATCACCACGGCGGGCGTCGACGTCTCAGTCATCCATTCACATCCTGTTGAACGTGACCCTGCCTCTGATGGCGTTGGGCCACGACGGCCGGTGCGGCAGGTGCCGTCACACGGGCCTTCTTGATCTTGCCGACCAGGCGCATGCCACGCGCGCGCTTGACGGCCACGACGAAATACACGGCGCCCAGCACGGGCCACCAGCGGTCACCCGCATGCTCCATCCAGCGCAGGCGCGCCCAGGATTGCTCGCTGCGCACCATCGGCCGGTAGCAGCCGAAGCAGCCGGCTTCGACCTCCAGATCCAGCAGACGCAACCAGTCGCGCAAGCGCCAGTAGGCGATGAATTCGCCTTGCGGCAGCACCAGCGCCGACTGCACCCCCAAGCGTCCCATGCGCTGCCACATGCCCCACAGGCTCGCCGGATTGAAGCCGGCGATCACCACGCGCCCTTCGGGGACGAGAACCCGCTCGACCTCGCGCAGCGTATCGTGGGGGTCGCGCGCCAGTTCCAGCGCGTGCGGCAGCACCACCAGGTCCAGGCTGTTGCTGGGAAATGGCAGGGCCTCGAAATCGCAGCGCAGGCTGAAAGGCGCCCCGGTGAACAGGTCGCCGCCATGGTCAGGGGGTTGGTGGACCTGTCCTGGCAGTTCAGGCGACGGCGCCCAGTGCTGGTAGGCCGCATCCAGCGCCAGCCACTTGTGCTGCATGCGGTTGGTGCGCAGGCCGTCCAATTCGGGCAGCCCCAGTTGCAGGGCGTGAAAGCCGAAGATGTCGGCCACCAGGCGGTCCATCTGGGCCTGCTCCCACGCCAGCAAGGCCTGCCCTGGCGGCAAGGCCAACCAGGGGTGCAACTCTATAATGGGATCGACTCTGGTCATGAATTTAACAGCCCTGCCCGCCTTCACCGACAACTACATCTGGATGCTTCACGAGGGCTCACAGGCCCTTGTTGTGGATCCGGGGGATGCCGCGCCGGTCCTAGCCGCGCTCGGCGAGCACGGGCTGACGCTGACCGCCATTCTAGTAACCCATCGCCACCCCGACCACGTCGCGGGGCTGCGGGCTTTACAAACCGGCGAGATTCCCGTCTACGGCCCCCGCGGCGAAACCATCGATGGCGTCACGCACCATGTGGGCGAAGGGGATGTGGTGAGCTGGCAAGGTCTGCGCTTTCGCGTGATGGACACCCCGGGCCACACGGCCGGTCACATCGCTTACCTGCTAGAGGGCGCACCTGACCGCTTTTCAGGGGATCCGATCGCGTTCGTCGGCGATACACTCTTTTCAGGTGGCTGCGGACGGCTGTTCGACGGCCGGATGGACCAGTTGCACGCCAGTCTGGGGCGCCTGTCCAGCCTGCCGGACAACACCCTCATTTGCGCGGCCCATGAATACACCCTCGCCAACCTTCGTTTCGCGGAGGCGGTCGAGCCGAACAACCCGGCCTTGAGCGCCTTTCGCGCCCGCAGCGAAGCCCTCCGAGCCCAGCGCCTGCCCACCTTGCCCACCACCGTGCGCACCGAAAAGGCCATCAACCCCTTCCTTCGCTGCAGTGAGCCCGAGGTGCGCGCCAGCGCCCTGGCGCATGGCGCCAGCGACACCAGCCCGGAAGCGGTCTTCTCCGCCTTGCGCCAATGGAAGAACACATTCTGACGATGAACAAGACACGATCGCCATGGCAGCCCGGCCGGCTCACGCTGCTGGCTCTGGGTTGCTGCGCGGCGCTGAGCGGCTGCGCCAATTTCCAGCAAGACCAGCGCGCCGATCTGGACCAGTTGCTGCAAAGCCCGCCGTCTGCCACCCACGATGGCGAGGTGCGCGCCCTGCGCGGTGAGACTCGGCAGGACCCCAAATCGGGTCTTCAGGTCGATGTGCGCCCCGCCACGCTCACGCCGGCTGAAAGCGCCGCGCAAGGCAAGACAGAGGATCGCGCCGCACGTGTGATCGGCGCCGACCCGGCCATGCTGCTCAAGGATGGCGCGCTGCTCGCCCCCTCCGACGAGCCCCCACCGCTGGAGGAAAACGTCGACCCCAAGGACGTGCTGGGCAAACCCAGCGACCCGCTGCGCCCCGAAGAGCTCATCGACCTGGAAGACGCCGAGGCCACCAAAGACCTGTGGTCGCGCATCCGCCGTGGCTTCGTCCTGCCTGAGCTGGAAAGCAGCCTGGTTGACGACCACCAGCGTTGGTACAGCAGCCGCCCGGAATACGTGCAGCGCATGACCGAGCGCGCCAGCCGCTACCTCTATCACATCGTCGACGAGGTCGAGCGCCGCCAGATGCCCCTGGAGCTGGCCCTGCTGCCCTTCATCGAAAGCGCCTTCAACCCGCAGGCCATGTCCTCGGCCCGCGCTTCGGGCATGTGGCAATTCATGCCGGCCACCGGCAAGGACTTCGAGCTCAAGCAGAACCTCTTCCGCGACGAGCGCCGCGACATCCTTGCGTCCACCCGGGCCGCGCTGGACTACCTCTCGCGCCTGCACCGCCAGTTCGGCGACTGGCACTTGGCGCTGGCCGCCTACAACTGGGGCGAAGGCAATGTGCAGCGCGCCATCCGGCGTAATGAGCGACAGGGCCTGCCGACCGACTACGCCAGCCTGAGCATGCCGGCCGAAACCCGGCACTACGTGCCCAAGCTCTACGCGGTGCGCAACATCGTGCGGCAGCCCGAGGCCTTCAATCTGGTGCTGACCCCGATCGAGAACCACCCCTACTTCGTGACGGTGCCAATCCAGCGCGACATCGACGTGGCCATGGCCGCCAAGCTGGCCGGCCTGCCGCTGGACGAATTCAAGGCACTCAACCCATCGCAGAACAAGCCGGTGATCCTGGCCGCCGGCACCCCGCGGATCCTCCTGCCTTATGACAACGCCAGCCTGTTCTCGCACAACCTGAACCAGCACAAGGGCGGCCCGCTGGCCACCTGGACGGCGTGGGTGGTCAAGCGCACCATGCGCCCGGCCGATGTGGCCAACAAGGTGGGCATGAGCGAAGCCACGCTGCGCGAGGTCAACCGCATTCCCCCGCGCATGCTGATCAAGGCTGGCTCGGCCTTGTTGGTGCACCGCTCGACGAACCGCGGTCACGAGGACGTCTCCGAGGCCATCGCCGACAACGCCATGATGGCGCTGGCGCCCGACATGCCGCAGCACCGCCGCAAGAGCTTCAAGGCGGGCAAGAAGGACACCGTGGCGGCCGTGGCGCGCCGCTATGGCGTCTCGGCCAAGCAGGTCGCACAGTGGAACAACACCTCCACCTCGGCCACTTTCAAGCGCGGCCAGACGGTGGTCGTGTACGTGCCTGGCAAGGGCGGCGGCAAGAACCTGGCGGCCAAGAAAAAGAAAAACACCCGCGTGGCGGCTGCCAGCGGCGGCTCGGCCAAGAAGGCAACGCGCGGGGCAGGCAAACGCGATGGCGCACGTGCGGGCGGCAAGCGCACGACGCGCTCGGCCAAGGTTCGAATGGCCAGCATGCGCTGAAACAAGGCGCGCCTCAAGACCTGAGCGCCTCCCGGCCGCTCAGCGTCTGTCCATGAAGGCGTGGGCGATGGTGCCCAGGTCCACGTATTCCAGTTCGCTGCCCACCGGTACGCCCCGGGCCAGGCGCGTCACGCGCAGGCCACGGGCCTTGAGCTGCTCGCCCAGCACATGGGCCGTGGCCTCGCCTTCGGCCGTGAAGTTCGTGGCCAGGATGACTTCTTGCACGATGCCGTCGCCCGCCCTTGCAAGCAGATCTGACAAGCCAATCTCCCGTGCGCCCAGGCCATCGAGCGGGCTCAGCCGCCCCAGCAGCACGAAGTACTGGCCCTTGTAACTGCCCGTGCGCTCCAGCGCGGCCTGGTCGGCCGGGGTCTCCACCACGCACAGCAACTGCCGATCACGGGTCTCGTCCAGGCAGACATCGCAGATGGGCGCCCGGCTGAAGGTGTGGCAGCGCTGGCAGTGCCCGATGTCGGCCACGGCCATCTCCAGCGCCCGCGCCAGCTTCTGCGCGCCGGCGCGGTCATGCTGCAGCAGGTGATAGGCCATGCGCTGCGCCGATTTCTGCCCGACACCCGGCAGGCAGCGCAAAGCTTCGATCAGCCCATCGAGCGCGGGATCCGACATGCGGGAAAGATGAGGAAACTCAGAAGGGGAACTTCATGCCCGGGGGCATGGGCATGCCGGCGGTCAGCTTGCTCATCTTTTCCTGGCTGGTGGCTTCGGCGCGCCGCACGGCGTCGTTGAAGGCGGCGGCGACGAGGTCTTCCAGCATGTCCTTGTCATCGGCCAGCAGGCTGGGATCGATGGTCACGCGCTTGACGTCGTTCTTGCAAGTCATGACGACCTTGACCAGACCCGCACCCGACTGACCTTCCACCTCGATCAGCGCCAATTCATCCTGGGCCTTCTTGAGGTTGTCCTGCATCTGCTGGGCCTGCTTCATCAGGCCGGCGAGTTGTCCTTTGAGCATTGCTCTGTCCTTTCATGCGCAAAACGTGATTGTCGCGCGGTTTGCGGGACGGCACGCCGCCCCTCTCGCATTCAACCGGCTTGTGCGGCCGGCGCCAGCGGCCGGATCGAGCCCGGCACGATGCGCGCGCCCGGGTACTGCGACAGCAGGCTGCGCACCAGCGCATCGCTCTCGATCAGCTCTTCCGCCTGATGCTGGCGCCGCTCTCTGGCCACCTGGTCCCGCTGGGCGGGCGTGTTCGAGGCCGGGCCGCGGGCAATGTTCAGTTGCACTTCCTGGCCCAGGTGCGCGGCCAGGGCCTGCGTCAGCCGGTCGCGGTTGGTGTCGCTGCACAGGCTTTCCCGTTCCACCTGCAACTGCACCGTGATGCGGCCAGGCTCGCGCTGCAGGCCGACGCACTGCGACTGGATGGCCAGTTCGCGCACGAGGGCGGCAATCGCCCCCTTGGCATGCAGCTGCGAGACCCACTCGGCCCATTCGTCCGACAAGGGATCGGAGCCAGGGGGCGGCAATTGGATCGAGACCGTGCGCGGCCCTCTGGGCGCTGGCAAGCCCTCTTCCGCGCGAGTTGGCGCCTGCAGCGCTTCGGCGGCAGAGGACGGCTGCGTGGATGCCGCAGGCGCGCTCCGCCCCATGGGCGCCTGCGCGAACTCGTCTGGCGGGCCATCGTCGATGGGACCGATGGCGGGCGGCTCCTCGTTCATGAAGGCGGCGTCCGCTTCGGGCGGCAAGGCCTCCCAGGGAGGCAAAGACTGGCCTGCGGCCGAGGTGCTTTCCTGTCCAGCGCCGTGTCCAGCGCCCTGTGCTGCGCCGGATGCTGCGCCTTCACCGCGCCCCGATGTGGGCGGGGCCGCCAAAGCGTTGGCACGGGAGACCGCACCCGAGGCGGGTGGCGGCATGACGGGCGGGCTCGCGCTGGCTGCGGTTGGTTGCGCAGCGGGCGTGGCCATCCCGAGCCGAGCGCCGACAGGGCCACCAGAAGGCGGAGCGGCCCCGGCGCGCACGGCCGGTGCCGGGCCGGCAGCGGCCGGCGATGCGGAAGGACGGGCCGTGGCTGCCGGCTCGACCTGCTGCGCATGCGCGGCGGCCGAGCCCTCAGCTTTTGGGGATGGCGCCGCCCCCTGCTGCAACGTCGCCCCACCGCCTGGCTTGAACGCCAGCAAGCGCAGCATCAGCATCACCAGGCCGCTGTATTCATCAGGGGCCAGCGCCAACTCGGCCCGGCCTTGCAAGCACAGGCTGTAGAACAGCTGGGTTTCATCCGGCGCCAGCAAGGGCGCCAGGCGCCGCCACGTGGCCTCGTCGGGATCATCCGGGACCGCCATGCCCGGCACCGACTGGATCACGGCCATGCGTTGCAAGGCGGCGGCCAGTTCTTCCAGCGTGCCAGAGGCCGACAGGCCCAGTTGCCGCAAGGTGTCCACCGCCCCCACCAGGGCCGCGCCATCGCCGGCGGCCACCGCTTCGATGATGCGCTGCACGTGCTGCCGGTCCACCGCCCCCAGCATTTGCCGCACAGGGCCTTCCTGAAGGCCACCGCCACCGAAGGCAATGGCCTGGTCTGTCAAGGACATGGCGTCGCGCATGGAGCCGCGCGCGGCACGGGCCAGCAGGCGCAGCGCCTCGGGCTCGAAAGCAATGCCTTCTTGCTGCAACACCGTCGCCAGGTGCTCGTGCACGGTCTGCGCCGCCATCGGCCGCAGATTGAACTGCAGACAGCGCGAAAGCACCGTCACCGGCACCTTCTGCGGATCGGTGGTCGCCAGCACGAACTTCAGGTACTCGGGCGGCTCTTCCAGCGTCTTGAGCATGGCGTTGAAGGCCGTGTT
>CAYPUS010000069.1:0-11474 GCA_964413815.1 uncultured Aquabacterium sp.
CCAGATGCGCCTTGACCAGGCGCAGGACGCCCGGCGGTCGCGTGGTGGCCTCGGTGCCCAATGTGACCCACGGCTGTGTGCGCGCCATGCTGCTGCAAGGCCAGTGGGAGTATGCCGAGCTGGGCATCCTCGACCGCACCCACCTGCGCTTCTTCACCAAGAAGGAGCTGGTCGGCTTGCTGAATCGGTCGGGCTTCAAGATCGAGGCCTTCCAGCCCGTGCACCTTCCGCTCTACACCGCTGCCGACATGTGCGGCATGTCCCTGGCGCCCCGCATCGTCAAGCAGGTGATGGCCGCGGCCAAGGATGACGTGATCGAGGACTTCCAGTACGTGCTGGCCGCCTCCGCCGGTGAGGATACGCGCGAGCGCGTGGCCCACCTGACCCGTTCGAAAGTCCTCAAGATCGTGGCGATGACCGACGACCCCCGCACCGGTCTTGCGAAGATCCGCCTCAAGCTCCCTCTGCACCGCTTTGCCGCCGAAGGTGGCCGCGCCCTGGCGATCCGGTCCTTCAAGGGTGTCAGCGGTGACGATCTGAAGTGGGGAGACGTGTTCGTGATGCAGCGCGGCTGCAACCGCCTCGCGGTGGACTTGGCTGAGCGCATCGTCGCCAGCGGCAAGCACCTCGTCTATGACATCGACGACCTGCTCACCGAGATTCCCGACTTCCTGGGCCACCACGTTGGATTCATCAAGAACGCGAGCAAGATCCGTCGCTGCCTGGCGCTGGCCTCGGTGGTGACCGTCACGAACAAGCGCCTGGCCGAAGCCCTGAAGGTGCCGGCTGACAAGGTTGTCGTCTGCCCCAATTTCGCAAGGCCCGTGGCCGATGTGCCGGCGTGGACGCCGCGGCAAAGCGAGGATGGACCGTTGACCTTGGTGTTCGCCTCCTCGGACCGGGTGAAGGTGGACTTCGTGATCGATGCCATCCGCGCGATGCAGCGCAAGTACGGCGATCGCGTGCGTTTCGTGTGCATCGGCCCGAGCGGCGAGCAGTTCAAGGCCGCCGGCTTGCAAGGGCAATACAAGGATGTGCTGGCTTACGAGCAGTTCGCCCCCTTCCTGGGCCAGTTGGACAACCCCATCGGCGTGATCCCGCTGGATGAGTCGAAGTTCAGCTCTTGCAAGAGCGCCGTCAAGTACTTCGACTACACCCATACGGGGCTGCCGGTCATCTGCTCCAATGTCCCGCCCTACGCCGATGTGATCGAGTCAGGCAAGGATGGCCTGCTGGTGGACAACACCGACGAGGCCTGGCAGGTGGGGCTGACGCGCCTGATCGAGGACGCCTCGCTGCGGCGCGAGCTGGTGCGCAACGCCCAGGAAAAGGTGGGGCGCGAGCACACGCTGGCCCAGGCGGTGGCCGGCTGGCGCAAGGTCTTCGAGCGCCTGGCACCGGATGATGTGCCGACCCGGCGCAAGCGCCGCGGCGGCCCGATCTTCCACACAAAGGTGCAGATCAACTCGGTGAAGTACCGCCTGCGAGACTGGAACAGGGTGCGCGTGGAGAAGCGGCGGCGCGCCAAGCGGACAGCGGCGGCGGCCTGAGTGTGTGCGGCGCCCATGTGCGGGCGCCGTTCAGGCAGTCACGTTTTCCTTGCGAGCGCCAAAGGTCAGCTTGTCCTTCAAGCGGAGGGCACGTTTTTCGACCAGATGCCAGCTGGCATAGGCCAGCGCGAGCGTCCCCGCGACCGAGAGCGCCAGCTGCAGCGGCAGCGGAGCCTGTGTACCCGTGAGCAGCACCACGAGTTGCTGAACGGGCCAGGCCCACAGGTAGACGCCGTAGGACAAGTCTCCGAAGCGGTCGAAGCGGTTCAGGACCGGCCAGGAGCGGCGTCCCACATTGACCACGAGGATCGGGGCAAGGAGCAGCAGGCCGGCCGAGGTCCGCCCCAGCACGATGAGCAGGAGGCCGGCGAAGCCCAGCAGCGGCGCCAGGCGGTTCACGTTCGGCCTGATATGGAGCAGGGCGCCGGCCATGAAGGTGGCGCAAAGCCAGGGCACATAGGTCGGGTCGTTCATCTTCTGAGCGGCTTGGCGGATCTGCGGCTCGCTCAGGCAGGCGATGTAGACCGCGAAGGCCAGCAGCCCCAGGGGCAGCACACGCGGCAGGTGGCGGCCTAGAAAGATGGCCAGCGCGGCCAGGAAGATGTAGCAGAAGACCTCGATGGGGATGGTCCATAGCGGACCGTTCACCAGGGTGAAGGGGTTGCCCGAGACGAAGTGGCCGCCATCGCGGACGAAGATCAGGTTGTGCCAGGCGAAGCGCAGGGCCCGGTGCCAGAGGTCTGGCTGCAGCACCGTGACGATCACCGCCAGCAGGACGACGTTGACGGCCAGGGCCGGCCAGATGCGCAGGGCCCGCTTGTAGAGGAAGGGGCGGATGTCCGGTTCCCGGGTCCAGCTGGAGGTGATCAGGAAGCCGCTGATCGAAAAGAAGATCAGGACACCCAGGGTGCCGAAGGTGTAGGCGCCGATGGCCGTCGGTTCGGCATGGCCGCCGATGGGGAACTGGTGGCTCACCAGCACCATGAGCGAGGCGATCAGCCGCAGCGCGTCGAAGTTGTTGCGGTGTTTCATCGGGGCATCACCCTCGTGTCATCCAGTAGCGCAGCCACAGCCTCAGTTCGGCAAGGCTCCACCCTCTGCGCGCCAGGCGGGCGCTCAAGGCTTGTCGTGCCTGCGGCTTGAGCCTGCGGCGCAGCAGATGCTTGATGAAGCCACGCGCCTCGACGCTGGCAAAGAGGCTGGCAGGAGCGCGGCGCATGAAGGCCTCGAGCTCAGCCTCGCTCAACAGCAGGCCCATGTTGGACAGGCCATGAAAGCCGAAGCTGGATGGGCAGGCCCGTTCCCGTTCGAAGGCAAAGCGATGGGCCATGACCTCGTCGGCAAAGCGGATGTGCCAGCGTTGCTCCAGCAGGGTGCGGTAGGTGCGTGCGATGCAGACATCCTCGGGATGACTAGGCTGTATCGCATCGTCCGCCAATGCATCCAGCAGCCGCCTGGATCGCAGCGAAAAACCGCCGTTGCCCACGCGGTGGACATCCTTGAACTGGGGCCACACGGCACCGATGTAGTCCATCTCCAGGAAGCGCGAGTCCCACATGCCGGGGTCCACTACATAGCCGTCCCACTGAATGATGAGCACGTGCGAGGTGTGCACGCAAGGCCGCAGACTCTTGATGAGAAAGCGCGAGTAGTCCTCGATCGAATGGATGGCATCGGTTTCGACGACCTCGATGCCTGAGGGGATCTCGCGCAGGCCTTGGCCCGGTGCGGTGATCAGGATGGCGCGCCCGAATGCGATCCGGCTCATGCAGGTCTTCATCGCGTCCAGGGCCATGTCGGCCTGGCGGGTGTCTATGCAGCACAGCGTGACGTCGGGCAGGCTCAGCATGAGGTGGGTGTGCGTTGATCCGTGTACAGCGCCAGATAGCGCTCTGCGGCTTCAGGCCAGTTGTAGCGCCTGGCTTGCTGCCGCACACGTTCGGGCATGCCAGGCTCCTGCTGGCAGCGCTGAATGTGCGACTGGACAACCTCGCGCATGGCCAGGGGTGTGAAGTCATGCCAGTAGGCGGCGGCTTCGCCACAGATTTCCGGCAGGCAGCTGCGGTGCGCGACGATCACAGGTTTGCCGAAGTGCATGGCCTCGATGGGGGGCAGCCCGAAGCCTTCGAGCAGAGAGGGGAACAGGAAGGCGCTGCAGTGCGCATAGAGCCAGGCCTTCTGAGATTCGCTGACGTCGCAACAGAAGCGAACGTTGTTCAGTTTCAGTTCCTGGATGCGGGCGCGGTGCCGCTGTACTTCGGGGCCATCGGGGCCGGCCAGGACGAGCAGCTTCTCGGGCCAGGCGGCCATCATGTCGATGAGCGTGCCCACGTTCTTCGACGCCGACATGCGGCTGATGTGAAAGAGGAAGGCTTGTCCTTCCAACTCCGCAATGGGGGTCTGCGGCGCGGCGGACAGGTCGGCCACGCCGTTGTAGATCACGTCAAGTGGCGCCGTCCACGCCACGTGCCGACGGATGTCTGCGGCGGCGTGTTCGCTGATCGCGACCAGGTGGTCGGCCTGGTGCAGGTGACGGCTCAGTCGGCGCTTTTGCCACCACAGACTCAGGCCCGTCTTGGCGTAGACGTGGTTGAGGTCATGCACCGTGATCAGCTTGTAGCGAGTGTTGATGGGCGGACGATGACGCATGTGCTGGTGCAATCCATGCCAGACGTCGAGATCGACGGGGAAGCGATGGGGCCAGCGCATATGGTCGCTCAGCGCGTGGTAGTGCACATCGTTGCCGAACATGCCGTGCCACTGGGGGGGCAAGATGAAGTGGAATTCGCAGCCATGCGTTCGCCGAAGTTCGATGGCGCGGGACGCGAACTGAAGGCCCAGTTGCCGCGATACCTCGCTCAGGCCTTCATGAAAGTGCTTGATGCGCCCGAACTGCAGGGCAATGTGGCACGGATTGGTGGCAGGCTGGCTCATGCCGACGGGGCGCCCTGGACGGCTTGTACCACCTGCGTCAGCGAGGGCCAGCCTTCGGCCTGATGCAAGATGGTGTTGCGTGGGCCGACAACGTGCCAGGACGGCAGCGCCTCAGGGCCCAGGACACTGATCACGCGCGCACCTGCCGCGGCCGCCAGGTGGCCGGGCCCGGTGTCATTGGCCACCACGCCCGCGGCCTGCTGGGCCAGGGCGGCATAGGCCCCCAGACCCACGGAGGTGAGGATGATGGCCTTCGGGAAGCCCGCGCGGGCGCGTTCTTCCTCACCGGGGCCGGGGCACAGCACAACCTGCCGGCCTTGCTCGGTCAGGGTGTCGGCCAAGGCGGTGAAGTGCGGCCAGACCTTCGCGTCGCTGCGGTCATCGGCGCCCGAGAACGGGCACAGCATCACGAAGCCCGGCTCGACGCCATGCGCGGCCATCTGTTGACGGGCTTCTTCCTGGTGGGCGCTGGAGAGTGTCAGGCCCAATGCCGGGGGGCGGGTGCGCGTGACCTTCAAGAAATCCGTCGCGATCCGCCAGTACTCATCCGCGGCATGCGGCCCGCGCTGATCCGGCACCCCGTGCGCGAGCAAAAAGCCGCGCCCCTCCCGCTTGTAGCCGATGGGCTTGAGCCCCGCCAGCCGGGCCTCCATGGCGCTGGAGATCGAGTTGGTGAACAGCAGCATGTTCGGCCGCCCCTTGAAGCCTGGACTCTGCCGCTCAAGCTGACTGCGCAGCGCCTTGAGCTGGGCGATGGCTTCCTTGCGCTTGCCCGGCCGCACGTGCACGGGCCAGCCATGGCCTTCGAACAGGCTCACCGCCCAACGCTTGCCCACCAGGTGCAGCTCGTAGCCTTGCTCGGCCAGCAACTGCAGCGTGGGCAGCGTCAGCACGGCTTCGCCGACCCAGTTGCAGAGCCGGATGAGCAGGGGACCTTTGGATGCCATGGTTTGGGTGCAGGCCTGGGGGGGCGAAAAGACGCGGGATTCTACCGCCCCGGTGGTAGCGGCAACCGGCAGGGAGGTAGAGGCGGTGGCGCCCGCTTCAGTGCGGCACCATTCAGCGCGGCACCATCTCACACTGCGCGTTCTGCGTGAGGGTGTCGTAATCCTGGCCGTGGATCAGCCGGGGGGGCAGGCTCGCCATCGGCGCCAGCACGGAAGGGTAGGGCATCACATAGCCCAGCAAATGGGCGACGGCGGAGAAGTAAGCCACCGACTGCAGCCGCTGTGCTGCGTTGGCCCGCAAAGTGGCGTCCAGCATGGCGTTCTTGGCCAGCAGGGCAGGGCTGGCCCACAACAGCATCGGCACTTCGTAGGCATTGCGCGAGGTGCCGTGCGTGTAACGCACGCCGCACTCGCCCAGCATCACGCCGTGGTCGGAGATGTAGACCAGGGCCGTGGCCTGGCCCGGGTAGGCGCGCTCAAGCTGACGGATCCAGGTCGACAGCAGGTGGTCGGTGTAGACGATGCTGTTGTCGTAGGGGTCGGGCAGCGTCTGGTGGGCTTCGGGCGTGCGCTTGGCCACGTCGGGGTGGCTGCCGTACATGTGCAGGATGATCAGCTGCTTGCCACCCTTGCCCAGCGCCGCCTCGAAGTGCGGCGTCAGGGCCTCGTCATAGAGCCTGCCGCCGAACTGCACGAAATGGTTGGCGCGCCGCATCACCACACCGAAGGCATCGAAGACGCGGCCTTGGTTGGAGATGACGGTGGTGTCGTAGCCGGCCGCCTCGGCCAGGTCGAAGACGCTGGGGTCGCTGGCCCGGAGCGCGCCGAGCTGCTTGCCGGTGATCAACGCTGGCACCGTCTGGGCGGTGTTGTTGCCCACCGAGATCACTTCGCTGAACTTGTACAGGCCGGGCAGGCTGCTCAGGATCGGATTGGTGGGCTGCGGGTAGCCGAAGAGTTGCCAGCGTGCGCGCGAAGCGCTTTCGCCCACCACCATGACGACGACATCGGCCAGAGGTGCATGGGCCTGCGGCGGCACGGGCGGCGGCACCATGAGGGCGTCGGACAGGGCGTCCTTCTTGTACCAGGACTCGACGGCCGAGATGGGGTAGACCTTGCCCAGCATGCCGAAGAAGGCGAGGGCGGGCATGGGCCGCAGCAGGCAGTACACGCCGATGATGCCGAACAGGCCGCCCGAGAACAGGCGGGCCTTGCGCGGGCGCCAGCTGTGCGGGGCCCACCTCACCATCAGCACCGATGCGCCGATCAGCGCCAGGCACCAGGCCAGGATCCAGCCCAGGCGGCCCGCGGAGAGCGTGCGCACGAAGTCACTGGACTCGGCCGCATTGGTGGCGCCGATGGTGGTCCAGAAGTAGGTGTCCAGTGGTTCGCCGACGGTCAGGTAGTAGCCGCTTTGCGCGATGCCGAAAGCCGTGACCGTGCTTGCGGCGAGGGCCTGCAGCCAGCGCGGCGAGCCGGTGACCAAGGGATAGACCAGCATCGCCAGCAGCACGATGCTGAGCTTGTCCTGCGCCCTCGGCGTCGCGAGGATGCCGGGGCTGAACAAGAAGAGCCAGATCAGGCAATGCAGCCAGTTCTTGGGCAATGAGGGAATGCGGGACACGTTGCACCAGGCGCTTCTTGGGAGAAGCGGATTTTATCGGCGATGCTGCCTGCACCATGCAGCCGGAAGCCCAAATGAAAACGCCCAACTGCGAACAGTTGGGCGTTTGAATTTTGGTGGCCAAGGGCGGAATCGAACCACCGACACGCGGATTTTCAATCCGCTGCTCTACCAACTGAGCTACTTGGCCATCTCTTCGCTGTTCGGTCTGCGTGGCGATTTGCGTTGCAGTGATCAGCGAAGACCAAGAGTGTACATCAATTTGCGGCCGCTTTTTTGCTCCGGCCGAGATCGACGCCCAATTGCTTCAATTTTCGGTAGAGGTGGGTGCGTTCGAGGCCGGTCTTCTCGGCCACGCGGGTCATGCTGCCGCCTTCGCGAGCCAGGTGGAACTCGAAGTAGGCGCGCTCGAAGTCGTCACGGGCTTCACGCAGCGGACGGTCGAGCTCGAAGCTTTGTTCGTGCGAGGGGCCGGTGTGGCCCAGGCCATTGCCGTTGCCGATCACATTGGTCTGCACGGCGGCGCCGTAGCTGACGGGGCTGCTGTGGTGGTGATGGTGATGGCCATCGATGCCGCCAACCAGTTCGCTGCGCACGGGCGAAGGAATGCCACCCATGCCGGCATAGGACGATGCGGCCGTGATCGGCGTGACCGTGGCCAGATGCACTGGCGGTGTCGGGGTGGCTGCGCGGGGCGCGGGCTTGGTCAGACCTTGTTCGACGGCACGCAGCAGCTTTTGCATCGTGATCGGCTTTTCAAGGAAAGACTGGGCGCCGAACTTGGTGGCTTCGACCGCCGTGTCGATGGTGCCGTGGCCCGACATCATGATCACCGGCATCGTGAGCTGTCCGCTGGCGGACCATTCCTTGAGCAGCGTGACGCCATCGACATCGGGCATCCAGATGTCAAGCAGCACCAGATCGGGTTTGCATTGTTCGCGCAGCACGCGGGCTTTGGCGGCGTTTTCAGCGACTTCGACCGTGTGGCCTTCGTCGCTCAGGATTTCTGAGAGCAGGGCACGAATGCCCAGTTCGTCGTCAACAACAAGAATGGTTGCCATGAATGAAGTTAACCCCGCAGTTGGGAACGTTGATCAGTGTGACCCAGCTTGGATGGTTTGAGATGACAGCTTTGAAAATGATATCGAAACTTGTGCCCCTCTCATAGTATGAACTTGTGAGGGATACCCTTGATTTTGTACCCGATTGGGTATCGTTTCGTTATCTGGAGCCAAATTGCGAAGGCGAACGAGCGCGCCGTGTTCATCGGCGATCTTCTTGACCACCGCCAGGCCCAATCCCGTGCCTTTCGATTTGGTGGTGATATAGGGCTCGAAAGCGCGCTTGAGAATGTTGGCGGGAAAGCCGGGGCCATTGTCGCGCACGGCCAGCCGCACGGCCCGGATGCTGCCGTCTTCTTTTCGCGGTGTATCGGTGCGGATCACCACGCATGGCGTTTCATGTTCAGGGGGATGCTCGGTCACCGCATCCATCGCGTTCTGCACGAGGTTGTGCACGACCTGGCGCAGCAGGGCCGCATCGCCCATGATCAGCGGCAGGCCCTCGGCCAGCTCCAGCCGCAGCGTGCCTTGTTCGATGGCGTGCCCATACAGGGCCAGCACGTCGGTGATCAGTTCATTGAGGCTCAGCGGTGCGAGCTTGGCGGTGGGCAGGCGCGCATAGTCGCGGAACTCGTTGATCAGGGTCTTGAGCGCCTGCACCTGCGTGACGATGGTGTTGACCGAGCGGTGCAGCAGCTGCCGGCTGGTGTCGTCGACCTTGTCGTCGAGCTTGATCTGCAGGCGCTCGGCCGACAGCTGGATCGGTGTGAGCGGGTTCTTGATCTCGTGCGCGACGCGCCGTGCCACTTCGCTCCAGGCCTGCGCGCGCTGGGCCGAGACCACTTCGGTCAGGTCGTCGAAGACGATGAGGCGCTCGTCGGGCGGCAGCTCGGCGCCGCGCACCAGCAGGGTCAGGGGCTCGGGGCTGTGGGGGAGTTCGAGCTCGTACGACTCCTGCCATTGCTGGCGCTCGCCCGGCGTCGGATCGGTGGCATACAGCTCGAAGCGCTGGCGCAGGGATTCGGCGAAGTCGGCCAGCTCGGCGATGTCGGCCAGCGGCCGGCCTCGGTAGGCTGAAAGGGGCAGCCGCAGGATGCGCGTGGCGCCAGGGTTGACCATGTCGATGCGGCCCATGGCATCGAACACGATGACGCCTGCCGTGAGGTTGTCCAGGATGGTCTGCAGGTGGGCGCGCGCGCTTTCGAGTTCCTGCACGCTGCGCTCGGCGAGCTGGCGCGCGTCCGACAGCTGCTGCGTCATCGCGGCGAAGGAGCGCGTCAGGCCGCCCAGTTCGTCGCCCGAGGCGAAGATGGCCTTGGGGCGCAGGTCGCCGCGCGCCACCTCGCCCACGCCTTCGGCCAGCAGCAGCAGGGGCCTGGCGAGCTGCTGGCCGAGGATGGCCGCCAACAGGAAGGCGCCGAACACGGCCAAGATCAGCGCCAAGGTGAGCGTGCCGATGTACATGCTCTTGAGGCCTTCGCGGCCCAGCGAGCGTTGCTGGTACTCGCTGTAGGCGGTCTGCACATCCAGGGCGTTGCGCACGAGTGCGGGGCGCAGGCTCTGGATCACCAGCAGATAGTGGCCGCGCGCCTGCAGGCTGAAGCTGCGGTCGGGCATCCAGGCCAGCGCGATCATGCGCGCGCTGGCGTCGGCAGGCGGCGGCTGGGCCGCTGCGTGGCCGTCTTCGTGGCGGCTGTCCAGCCCTTCAACCTGGGCCATCACGCCTTTGGCCCGGGCCTCCTGCCGCCAGCTCGCGGGCAGCCGCTCGGTGGACAGCAGGCGTGTGCCATCGCCGCCGGCGGTCATCTCGACATGACCGGCCTCGTTGAGCAGCGTCACCGCCTGGGCGCCCAGTTGCTCACGCAGGCGTTCGAGGTCGAGCACGCTGGGGTAGGCGGGCGTGGCCACGGCGTCGGGCTCGGCTTCGGAGATCAGAAGGGGGGCCGACAGGCGCTCGGCGGCCAGTTTGGTCTTGCTGGCCAGGTCGCTGCTCAGCATGTCCAGCGTGGTGCGGCCCAGGTTCAGGCCGGCTTCGAGGGCGCCTTCGACGCGCACGTCGAACCAGGTCTCGATGCTGCGCGAGACGAACTGGTAGGAGACGGTGTAGATGAGCAGACCCGGCAGCAGGCCCACCAGGCCGAAGATGCCGGCCAGCTTGAGCAGCAGCTTGCTGCCGAACTTGCGGGCGCGCAGGCGCAGCGCCAGCCGTCCCATCGCGATCAGGATGACCAGCACCAGGATGGCGGCCAGGCCCAGGTTGGTCCAGACCAGCCAGGCGAAATGCGGCTCGAAGCGTTCGCTGTTCTGGGTGGAGAAGACCAGCAGGAAGGACAGCACCAGGCCGGCGCTGCTGATGGCCACGCCGGACACGATCCAGGCCCAGCGGTTCGCTTTGATGGTGCTCATGGGGGCAGCCTGGCGCCAAGCCTCAGCGGGGCGGCGATGCCGAAATACGCCGCTCGACGCCCATCTTCCAGCCCGACTGGCCGCCCACGCCGATCTGCAGCGGGCGGGGCAGTTCATCGGTGTCGAGCCGGAAGGCGAAGTCGACGTAGTGGTCCTTGTCGTCCTTGGGCGAGATGGCCTCGGCGATGCGCCAGCGCTCGGTCTTCTGGATGGCGTCCAGGGCCTCGGACAGCTGCGGGAAGTGCAGGCTCAGGCCTTCCTGGTTCAGGCGCCATTGGCGCGTCAGGGGCTGGTAGGCCAGGCGCCAGCGGCGCACGGCATGGCCCCGGCTTTCGTCCGTCCAGTACCAGCGTTTGCGAAAGACCTCGGCTTCGGCCACGAAGACCACCGAGATGCCTTTGCCGAGGGCCTGCTCCAGGTCGGCGGGCAGGTCGACGCGCACCTCGTAGCTCAAAAGCGTGCCTTCATCGGCGCGCTGGACCCCCAGCCTGATCAGGTCGATGCCGCTGGCCTCGCCGTTGGCCGCATGCGCCGAAAGCCCCGCTTTCGCCATCCAGGCGGCGAGCAGGGCAGAGGCACTGCGTTGCAGCAGGTCTCGGCGGCGCATCAGGGACATCACGCACCTTGGGTGGTTTTGGACAACAGGGCGTAGAAAAAGCCATCGCCGCGGTTGTGCCGGGCGGGGTCAAGGTATTCGACCACAGGCAGGAGGTGGCCGGGGGATGGCAAGGCGCGGGCGTCCGGCGTGCGTTGCAAAAACGCGTCGATGCGGTCCTGCCCCTCTTCTTTGAAGACCGAGCAGGTGCAGTAAAGCAGATGCCCGCCCGGCCGCAGCAGAGGCCACAGGGCGTTCAGGATCGCGTCCTGGGTGCGGGCCAGCGCGGCGATGTCGGTTTCGCGGCGCAGCCAGCGCACGTCGGGGTGGCGGCGCACGATGCCCGAGGCGCTGCAG
>CAYPUS010000070.1:0-11403 GCA_964413815.1 uncultured Aquabacterium sp.
GGCCACAGACCGACCTGGCGATCCTCAACTACATCGCCAACCACATCATCCAGAAGAACCGGGTCAACCGCGCCTTCATCCACAAGCACACCCGCTTCGTCATTGGCAATACCGACATCGGCTATGGCCTTCGACCGGAGCACCCGCTCCAGCGCAAAGCCAAGCATGCTGGCGATGCCGGGGGCGGGCGCCCTGCCACCTTTGAGGAGTACGCCAGGTTCGTCAGTGCCTACGACCTCGAAAGCGTGGCCAAGCTGTCTCAGGTGCCCAAGGAGCGCCTGCAACGGCTGGCAGAGCTGTATGCCGACCCCAAGGTCAAGGTGGTGTCCTACTTCACCATGGGCTTCAACCAGCACACGCGCGGAACATGGTGCAGCAATCTCCTCTACAACCTTCACCTACTGACCGGCAAGATCTCGTCCCCCGGAAACGGCCCGTTCTCCTTGACGGGACAACCGTCCGCCTGCGGGACGGCTCGTGAAGTAGGTACCTTCAGTCACCGCCTTCCCGCAGACATGGTGGTGACCAATCCAAAACACCGAGCCACGGCGGAACAGATCTGGAAGTTGCCCCCCGGGACCATTCCCGAAAAGCCGGGCTACCACGCCGTGCTACAGAACCGAATGCTGAAGGATGGCAAGCTCAACGCCTACTGGATCCAGGTCAACAACAACATGCAGGCGACGCCCAACATCATGCAGGAGGCGCTGCCCGGCTACCGGAATCCCGCGAACTTCGTCGTGGTCTCGGACGTCTATCCAACGGTGACCACGATGGCGGCCGACCTCATCCTGCCGGCGGCCATGTGGGTCGAGAAGGAGGGCGCCTACGGCAATGCCGAGCGGCGCACCCAGTTCTGGCACCAATTGGTCAAGCCACCGGGTCAGGCGCGTTCCGATCTGTGGCAACTGATGGAGTTCTCCAAGCGCTTCAAGATGGAGGAGGTCTGGCCTAAGGCATTGCTCGACCAAAAGCCCGAGTACCGGGGCAGAACCATGTTCGATGTGCTTTTCGGCAATGGGGTGGTCAACCGCCACACCTTGAAGGAAATGGACCCTGCCTACGACAACGACGATGCCAAGTCCGTCGGCTTCTATGTTCAAAAGGGCCTGTTCGAGGAGTATGCGTCTTTCGGGAGAGGTCACGGGCACGACTTGGCTCCCTTCGATGTCTACCACCAGGAAAGAGGATTGCGCTGGCCCGTGGTGAACGGGAAGGAAACCCGATGGCGCTATCGGGAAGGCTACGACCCCTATGTCAAGAAAGGCGAAAGCGTCCGCTTCTACGGCCACCCTGACGGCAAAGCTGTGATCTACGCCCTTCCCTACGAGCCGGCCGCTGAAGAGCCGGACAAGCAGTTCCCGTACTGGCTTTGCACCGGCCGGGTGCTGGAGCACTGGCATTCCGGCTCGATGACAAGGCGCGTGCCGGAGCTTTACCGAGCCTTTCCCAACGCAGTCTGCTACATGCACGCAGACGATGCCCGCGCGCTCAATGTGCGACGCGGCGACATTGTCGAATTGGTCTCGCGCAGGGGATCGATGCAAACACGGGTTGAAACGCGCGGCCGCAACAAACCTCCGCAAGGTCTGGTGTTCGTACCTTGGTTCGATGCCAGCCAGCTCATCAACAAGGTGACCCTCGATGCGACATGCCCCATCTCGCTGCAGACGGATTTCAAGAAATGCGCGATCGCGATTCGCAAGGTGACGGATCGCGCTTAGAGCACGGAGGCTCGACATGAAAAATGTGACCATCGCCTTGCTGCTCGGTGCCGCTCTGGCAGGGGGCGCCATCGCCGTCGACATGACCGACCGCATGCGCGGTGCGTCCATCGATCAGACGACAAAGCCGCCTCCATTGACGAACGCAGACAACAGCGACATCAAGCGGGTGCGCAACTATGCGATGCAGCCTCCGGTGATTCCGCACAAGATCGATGGCTACCAGTTGGACAAGAACGCAAACCGATGCATGTTCTGCCATGCACGCACGAAGACGCAGGAAAGCCAGGCCCCCATGATCAGCGTCTCCCACTACATGGATCGGGACGGCAACTTCCTTGCCGAGCTGTCGCCAAGACGTTACTTCTGTCTGCAATGCCACGTCTCTCAGGTGCCGCAGAACCCTCTGGTGGAGAACCGCTTCGTCGACGTCGACACCATGTTGAACCGGCCCGTCGGCACCGCCAAGCCCAGGAAGTAGGCGGTCCAAAGGAGGGCATATGTTCAAACTCATTCGCCGTTACTTCACCGTCCTGAGTCGCCCCGCACGCTACATCAGCTTGGGCGTTCTGACCGTCTCCGGCTTCGTGGCCGGGGTGCTGTTCTGGGGCGGCTTCAACACGGCATTGGAGCTCACGAACACAGAGAAGTTCTGCATCGGCTGCCATGAGATGCGCACGAACGTGTATGCAGAACTGCAAGGCACCATCCACTTCACCAACCGCAGCGGCGTGCGGGCCAAATGCTCCGATTGTCACGTTCCACACAACTGGACGGACAAAATGGCGCGCAAGATGCAAGCCTCCAAAGAGGTGTGGGGCAAGGTCTTCGGCACCATCGACACACCCGAAAAATTCGCGGACATGCGCAGGCAGTTGGCCGAGAACGAGTGGAAGCGCATGAAGGCCAACGACTCGCTGGAATGCCGCAACTGCCACCAGTTCGAGTTCATGGACTTCACGCGCCAGAGCAAACGGGCCGTAGATGCGCACTCCACCTATCTCGCGAGGGGAGAAAAGACCTGCATCGATTGCCACAAGGGCATTGCCCACCGCCTCCCGGATATGACGGGGGTGCAATGATGCTGCAACTCCGAGAAGTGGCGCTCTTGCGGGATGGGCATGCGGTGCTGTGCGACCTCACCATGAGCCTTGCACCGGGCCAAGCCGTACTGATCAAGGGGGAGAACGGCAGCGGCAAGACCACCTTGCTGAGGACCATCTGTGGGTGGCGTCCGAGTCATGGTGGCTCGATCACCTGGCGCGGCATTCCATTGGATGCCGCCAGGGAAAATCTGCGCTCGGAGCTGGCGTATCTGGGCCACCAGGATGGCTTGCACGACGACCTCAGCGTCCGGGAGAACATCAGCTGGCTCTGCGCCATGGCAGGCGAGACGCCAGGACACAGCGACCTTGAGCGTGCACTGCTTGAAATGGATCTGCGCGGAGTGGCTGACAAGCCCGCTCGCGCACTGTCCAGAGGACAGCGCCGTCGGACGGCCTTGACAAGGTTTCTGCTGATCCGCAAACCGCTTTGGGTCCTCGACGAGCCCCTCGCCGCGCTGGATGCCCAAGGACAACAGCGCTTTCGTTCATGCGTGATGCGACATCTCCATGCCGGAGGGCTCGCATTGCTGAGCTGTCATACCGATTCATGGCCCCACCATTCGTCTCTTCGAAGCCTGTACCTGCCCGCTCGCCCGCGCGCGATCTGAGCCAGACAGCATTTGCCCTGACGCTGGCGCGCGGCGTGCGCCTGGCGTGGCGCCGTCGCGTGGATGGCATGACGGCGCTGACATTCTTCTTGCTCGTCGCCTGGTTGATGCCCTTGGTGTTGGCACCCCAGAGGCAGTCCTTGGCGGTCTTGGCCCCGGCGGTCGTCTGGGTCGCGGCGCTGCTGGCCATCTTGTCAGGCAGCCTCAGGCTCTTCCATGACGACGCCGCCAACGGCACGCTTGAGCAGATGCTGTTGACGCCGCTCGGAGGAATGACAGCCGTGGCCGGCCTTCTGACAGCGCATTGGCTCACGACGACCTTGCCTCTGCTGGCGGCGCTGCCTCTCATCGCGGCACTCTACGAACTGAGGGCACAACAGCTGCACTGGCTCGCTGCATCCCTGCTGCTCGGCACGCCCGGCATGTGCGTGGTGGCGGCCATCGCCAGCGCATTGGCCCTCGGCGAACGAGGG
The DNA here is from genome assembly GCA_964413815.1 of uncultured Aquabacterium sp. GTDB lineage: Bacteria > Pseudomonadota > Gammaproteobacteria > Burkholderiales > Burkholderiaceae_C > Aquabacterium. Next base: position 3,912 of record CAYPUS010000070.1, read on the forward strand.
GGCATGCTGCTGCTCACCTTGCTGAGCGTGCCCCTCGCCTTGCCAGTGCTCCTGTTCGGGGTGCGCGCGGCGCAGGGCAATCCCGGGGGGGGATGGGAGCAAGGCGCAATGATGCTGCTGGGCGCGACTGCCTTGGCCGCCATCGCCTTGGGCCCATGGTGCGTGACCCGCGCATTGGAGGTGACCACCGAATGACCCGCATCTGGCGCTACGCATCCCCTTCCATGTTCCACCGCTTGGCCGGCCGGCTATGGGCCCCCTTTGCCTTGTCCGCCGCGGTGTTCGCGTTGGCAGGCCTTGGCATCGCATTCTTTGCCGCGCCTACGGATGCCCAGCAGGGAGAGGTCTATAGGATCATGTTCCTCCATGTCCCTGCAGCCTGGATGTCAATGTTGATCTACTTTGTCATGGCAGCGTACGCAGGGCTGGGCTTCATCTTCAGAACGCGCTTGTCTCACTTGATGGCACGGGCGCTCGCACCCACCGGGCTGCTGTATGGCGTGATAGCGCTCATCAGTGGATCGGTTTGGGGCAAGCCCACCTGGGGCACTTGGTGGGTATGGGACGCGCGGCTGACGTCGCAGGTGGTGCTGCTGTGCCTCTACTTGGGCTTCATGGCGCTCCACAACGCTTTCGAGGAGCGGGAGCGGGCCGACAGGACCTCGGCACTGTTCGCCATTGTCGGCCTGGTCAACCTCCCGGTCATCTACTTCTCAGTGGTGTGGTGGAACACCCTCCACCAGGGGGCAAGCTTGTCGGCGTCCGGCATGCGCATGGCACCGATCATGCTGGCTGGCCTGCTGACCATGACTTTGGCATGCTGGTGCCATGCCATCGCCGTATCGCTGGTGCGCGCCAGAACGCTGATTGTTGAAATGGAAGCCGACCGTAGTTGGCTGCATCGGCAAGGGGCCCGGTACATCGCCAAGCCGGTGCTCAGATCGGTGGGGCACAACAGCACTTGGGATACCAATGCTCAACAGCGGGACGGTTCATCATGACGATCGATTGGCAGCTTCTGTGGGATATGAACGGCCACGGTCCCTACGTTTGGGCCAGCTATGGCATGGCCCTGGCCCTGCTGGGAGCGGAGGCTTTGTCCCTATGGCACAGGCATCGCCACCATCGACGGCGCAATTCCGAAGAGCAGCATGGAGGAACCGCCAGATGACACGCACGCATCGGCAACGCCTGGCTTGGCTCGCCATCGTCACAGGGCTGCTCGCTTTGGCTGCCACATTGGTGTTGATGGCCTTGCGGAACAACCTCACCTTCTTCTACACGCCGTCGCAGGTGCATACAGAGGGGATCCAGGCCGGCAAGGCGTTTCGAATGGGCGGCCAGGTCGAGGCAGGTTCTCTGCGTATGCAACCGGACAATCTCACCGTGCGTTTCGTTGTGACCGACAACAGGCAGCGCATCCCCGTGGTGTACGAAGGACTGTTGCCTGATCTCTTCGGTGAGAACAAGGGGGTTGTGGCGTCAGGGCGCCTCGATGGTCAGGGCGTTTTCAAAGCCGACCAGATCCTGGCCAAGCATGACGAAACCTACCAACCGCCCTCTACAAATGGACGGGCCGCATCGCTGCCGTCCTGGCTGGCAGGAAACCCATGATTGCCGAGCTTGGCCATTTCTCGTTAATCCTGGCACTGTGCACCGCCGTTGCCATGGCCTTGCTTCCGGCCGCCGCGCAGGCATTGAGCCAGGAGACGGCACTGCGCATTCAAAGACGGGCGGCCACTTGGTCGCTCAGTCTGTGCGTGCTGGCATCCGCGACGCTGATGTGGTGCTTCTTGCTCAACGACTTTTCGGTCCGATATGTGGCATCCCACAGCCATTCCAAACTTGCCCCGGGTTACCGGATGGCTGCGCTGTGGGGAAGCCATGAAGGCTCCATGCTCCTGTGGGTGACGACGCTGGCAGGATGGAGCGCCTGGGTCTCTTGGAGAATCCGGGAACTTCCCGCCATCCTGGGCTCGCGCCTGCTGGCTGTGCTCGGCTGGATCACGGCCTGTCTGCTGCTCTTCGTGCTGCTCAGCTCGAATCCCTTCACACGGCTGATGCCGGCGCCCCTAGACGGCGCAGACCTCAACGCGCTGCTGCAAGATCCCGGCATGGCCTTCCACCCGCCAGCGCTTTACTTCGGCTACGTGGGGTTCGCCGTGCCTTTCGCCTTCGCGGTGGCCGCGATGTGGGTGGGAGACATGCAAAGGAGCTGGCTGGCCTGGCTGCGGCCGTGGGTGCTCTACGCCTGGGCCGCCTTGGGCCTGGGCATCGTGCTGGGCAGTAGCTGGGCCTATCGCGTGCTCGGATGGGGTGGCTGGTGGTTCTGGGATCCCGTTGAAAACGCATCCCTCCTTCCGTGGCTGGTCGGCGTCGCACTGCTCCACGTGGTGATCGGCGCAGAACGAAAGGGCACGTTCAAGAACGCCGTGCTCCTGCTGTGCATCGCCGCGTTCGGCCTCAGCCTCATCGGCACCTTCATCGTGAGATCGGGCGCCGTCACGTCGGTCCATGCCTTCGCCACCGATCCCGAGCGCGGCCTTTTCATCCTGGCCCTGATCGGCCTGTCCCTTGGGGGGTCCTTGTGCCTGTTCGCCGCGCGCGTGGGCCGCTTCAACCAAGGATGTGCCTTCTCCGCCGTCTCGCGCGAGGCCATGCTGCTGTGCAACGCCCTGATCTTCTCGGTTGCCGCCGCGACGGTGCTCCTAGCCACGCTGTATCCCATGGCGATGGATGCCCTGGGCCTGGCCAAGATTTCCGTCGGACCGCCCTACTTCGAAGCGGTGCTCGGGCCATTGCTCACGCCCGCCGTTCTGCTCATGGGCGTGGCGCCCATCGCGAAGTGGCAAGGCATGCCGCTGCCGACGCTGGCACGCCGGCTGCGCTGGGCCGTGGCGGCCAGCCTCTTGGCCGCAGGCGCTGCGATGCTGCTCGGCCATGGCGCCCCGCTGTTCGCCTGGGGGATGCTCTTGGGCGTGTGGGCCATCATCACCGCCTTGCAGGGGCTGTGGCAACGCCGACTGAGCACGGGGATACGCAGCTGGGGCATGCTGTCCGCGCACCTCGGCGTGGGCATTTTTGTCCTGGCGCTCACCATGCTGAAGTTCCATGAAGTCGAGCGCGAGGTGGCCGTTTCCCCTGGTCAGGTCGTGGACGTGGGCCCCTACCAGGTTCGCCTGGACGCGCTGGCAGATTTCGACGCAGCCAATCACAGCGGCACGCGCGCCACGGTAACGATCCTGAAGGGGAGCAGGGTGCTCGGCACACTCCAGCCAGAAAGCCGCAACTACCACACCCAGGACATGACCGTGGCCGCCCCCGACATCGACTCGTCCTGGTGGCGCGACATCTATGTGGCGATGGGACAAGCCACCGGCCCCACGACCTGGGCCATGCGATTGCAGTTCAAGCCGATGATGGCGTGGGTCTGGCTGGGCTTTCTCATGATGAGCGCGGGGGGGGTGCTGGCCGCATGGCGCTCTGCGCTGCCGCCGCTTCCCGTTTCCGACGGGGCTGGCGCCCTGCCGGTGTCATCGCATGCGTCTGCCTTGAGGGAGACGCCGCGATGATGGCCGCCCGCCGGATCTGGCCGCTTCTGCCTCTGGTGCTGGTAATGGGGCTGCTGCAGCTCTTCGCCGCAGGACTGAGGCAAGACCCTCGCCGGCTACCCTCGCCTCTGCTCGACAAACCCGCGCCCACCTTTGCAGCGACCCGACTGGGCCATCCTGATCAGGTCATCGACTCTCGCGTTCTGCTGGGTCAGCCCTGGGTGCTCAACGTGTGGGCATCGTGGTGCACGGCCTGTCAGCATGAACATGAGGTGGTGAAGAAGCTGGCGGTCGGCTCCATTCCGGTCTACGGTCTCAACTACAAGGATGTCGCCCCGCAAGCCCAAGCCTGGCTGTCGCGCTGGGGAGACCCCTATCGCGCCTCCATCGCCGATCCCGACGGCCGCATCGGGATGGACTTCGGCGTGTACGGCCTGCCGGAAACCTTCGTGATTGACCGCCAAGGCAGGGTGCGCTTCCGTCACGCAGGGCCGCTGACGAAGGAACAGCTCGACAGGCAACTTCTGCCTCTTCTGAAGGAACTGCAAGGATGAAACGATCGCTTGCGGCACTGGCGCTGTCGACAGCCTGGCTTGCCGGTGCTGCGCCTGATCGGCTTCATGCATTGGCCAGTGAGCTGCGCTGCCCCGTGTGCCAGAACCAGACGCTGGCAGACTCGAACGCCGATCTCGCGCGGGATCTGAAGGAAGCGATCCGCAAACAGATCGCACAAGGCCGCAGCGACGAAGACATCCGCCGGTTCATGGTTCAGCGCTATGGCGACTTCGTGCTGTATGAGCCGCCTGTCCGCGGTGACACCACCTTGCTGTGGGCTGGTCCCTTCGCCATGCTCGCCTTGGGCGGCTGTGCCCTGGCCTGGCGTTTGCGCCGCGCCCGCCCCGAGGCCTGCCCTGATGCCTGCTTCAACGGCGATGCCGAACAGGAGGCGTCCCGATGAACCTCTCCCTGCTCACCTTCGCGGTCATCGCCGCCATGGCGACGCTTGTCGTGGCCTTGTCCATCTGCCGACCCATGCTGAGCGATCCTGCGCCTTCACCGCAAGGGCACATCGGGCGCCGTGCGGCGATACTGTCCGCCTTGCTGCTTCCTCTGATGGCGAGCTCGCTCTACGGCTTGCTCGGCACACCCCGCGCGCTGATGATGGAACCCGGCTCATCCGCCCATCGCATGAACAGCCGCGACATGGCCCTGGCAACGGATCGCCTGGCGAAGAAACTGGCGGCCTCCCCGAATGATCTGGCATCGTGGTTCGTCCTAGCCCGTTCCTACCAGGCCATGGAGCGCTGGCAAGACTCGGCCAGCGCCTACCGGCAAGCGCTCCGGCTGTCACCCCGAGACCCTGACCTCATGGCAGACCTCGCCGATGTGCTGGCCACCACCCAGGGTGGCCAACTCCAGGGGGAACCGATGCAATGGATCGTGCAAGCGCTTCGCCTCGATTCCCTGCATCCCAAAGGCAGGGCATTGGCCGCCATGGCCGCCTACCGCGCAGGCCGCTTCGACGAGGCGATGTCGCACTGGGAAAAGCTCGCAGCCGTGTCCTCTTCCGGATCGCAAGGCGCTGCCTTGGCAAGCCAAGGCATGGCGCGCATCCAAAGCATGCGGCAGGCCCAGGCCCAGGCCCAGGCCCAGGCCAAAGCACCGGCATCCCGGCAACCGTGAATGGGGCAAGGAGAGGATTGTGCGCATCGTGCCCATTCACCCTGAACACGCCTCGCGCCTGCAGCAGCCATCCATCGATCGGACACGCGCTTCCTCTCCTGTGCTTCCATCGTCGCCGACGAACGGTGCGGCTGTCTTGCTTGACCGACTGGGCCGCCCTTTCACAGACCTGCGCATCTCGGTGACGGATCGGTGCAACTTCCGTTGCCCCTATTGCATGCCACGCACCGTCTACGGGCCAGAACACCGCTTCCTGCCCTACGACGACATTCTCACCTTCGAGGAGCTGACGCGGCTTGCAGGGGTCTTTGCCAGCCTGGGGATGCGCAAGCTGCGGATCACCGGGGGCGAACCGCTGATGCGCAAGGACCTGCCTCGGCTCATCAGCATGTTGAAAGACGTGGCGCAACGAGGTGGTGATCCGCTCGACATGGCCTTGACGACGAATGGCGCCTTGCTTGCCCGGCATGCAGCGGAATTGAAAGCCGCGGGGCTGCGGCGCATCACGGTCAGTCTCGATGCGCTGGACGACGACTTGTTCCGAGCCATGAGCGACAGCCAGACGTCCGTGACGGTTGTGCTGGAGGGCATCGAAGCGGCTCAGCGCGTCGGACTGGCATCCGTCAAGGTCAACATGGTGGTGCGGCGAGGCTGCAACGAGGACCAGATCCTTCCCATGGCCGAGTACTTCAGCGGTCAAGGCGTGGAACTGCGCTTCATCGAGTACATGGACGTCGGCACCAGCAACGGATGGCGCATGCACGAGGTCATGTCCGCGCCAGAGATGCTGACTGTGTTGAAGCGTCGTTTCGATCTCTCTTCGCTTGCGAGGGAGCCGGGTGACACGGCCATGCGTTTCATTGATCGCGCGAGTGGCGCCACCTTCGGGATCATTGCGAGCATCACCTCGCCTTTCTGCGGCGACTGCGCAAGGCTGCGGCTCTCGTCCGATGGCCGGCTGCGGACCTGCCTGTTCGCGCCGGACGGCCACGACCTGAGGGCCTTGCTGCGCCAGGGAGAAAGCGATGAGACGCTCGCCAGCTTCATCGCCCGCTTGTGGACGGCACGCAGCGACCGCTACTCGGAGGTCCGGACATCGCCCCACAGCCACGCCACGGACCCGGCACCGGGACCCAGACCGGAGATGAGCTACATCGGCGGATGAAGCCGCTCAGACCCAGCCGTCGTCCACGTCATCCACCGGCGCCTTGACGCGGCGATGGGCCATCTCCGAATTCATGGCGCACACGTCTTCCACGGCGAGAAGACGCCGGGCACAGGGGTAGACCTGCGCGTCCTCCATCGTCATATGGGCCCGGTAGAGCGCAATGAAGGCCCGCAGGTCAGCCTGCAAGCGCTCGCACGGCACCCGATAGCCCCTCGCGAACAGATGGAGCTGCGGCCCCAGGTCCACCCAGCGCGCCTCGATCAAGGCATGGTCCTGCTGCAGCTTGCGAACCACGGCGATCCAGTCTGGCCTGCCAGATTCGAGCAGCGCGGGAAACACATGTCTTTCTTCGTCGAGGTGATGCTCGATGGCATGGCTGGCGAAGAACAAATGCGCGTCCCTCGCTTTGGCCTCCAGGATATCGCTCTGTGGTTCGCCATCGAGTTGATCGGCGAGTGCGCTCATCTCGTCCAACATGGCGGCGATGTCCTCATGGCACGTGTCCAGTGCCTTGAAAGGCACTTGCGCGAAGTTCGCTGTTGCTTCTTCGCACGATGTATTCTGTGTCAGCGCTTGCACGATGTCGTCCCCTGGTGTGGTCCAGCCTGAATGTGGCGGCATGCCAGGACAAGGGCTTTGAGGCAGATCAAGTCAGCCGCACCGTTCAGGTGCAATAACCGAACATGGGCCGAAGATGACTGAACACCCTGCATCGTCGCCAGTGGGATCCATCAGGCAGATCACGCCCACGTCTGCCCTCCTGGCTTTGCTGAGCCAGGCCGGCCTCGGGACCTCCGACCTCTCGAGCCGCCCATCACTGGCCTTGTTCGGCTGCTTTCAGGGCGACGTTCTGACAGGTGCGGCTGGAATCGAACAATTCGGGGAAGAAGCGCTGCTGCGCTCCGTCGCGGTGGATGAGCGCTTCCAAAAGCAAGGCATGGGGCGTTGGCTCGTCTTGCACGCGGAGAACGTGTCACACCTCCACGGCATACGTGTCCTCTACCTCCTCACGACGACTGCCCGAAGCTTCTTTGAAAAGCTGGGCTATCAAGTCCCCCGGCGGCCACCCAAACTCCCCCACTCATGGCCA
>CAYPUS010000071.1:0-2883 GCA_964413815.1 uncultured Aquabacterium sp.
GCTCGACGTAGTCGGTCTTGATCATGCCGAAGACCGCCGCCAGTTGCTGCATCTCTTCCAGGGGCAAAGGCGCCGTGGAACTGCGGGCCGTGGCACCGAACTGCGTGGTGGTCAAACCGCCGGCCAGCGCGCCCAGCGCCACCCAGCCTGCAATTTTCAATTTGGAAGTCATGGCGCAACAAGCCTTTTCGAACCCAGCGATGCAGGTGATGAGGCCCACCTGCCTGTCCGGACAGTATAGAACTCGCCACAGATGCCTTGACGTCAATAAGGGAGGCTAGACGCCGCAGTTGCACCGATTGACGCCGCTTTCGGCTGGTGCAACGGCCTGGGGCCGCCCCTTGTCGTGCAAAGTTGACGTTTCGGGGCAGGACCCATCTCATTGAAATCCGGACACGACACCCCGCCCGTGTCCGGTCTCATGCCATCACGTCATCAAGGCGTGGCGGGTGCCACCGGCGCGAAATCGATGGGCACCCAGGTGAAGGCTGCCTTGCCCTCGGCCCGCACGTGGCCCAAGCCGGGGAAGGGCAGGTGCATGCCGGCCACCAGCAGCGCGTCCTTGGCCGTCCAGCCCATGACCTTGAGGCGGGTGGCCAGGGCCTTGGCCGGTTCGCTGTCGAACTCGATCGTCACCTTGGGCTGCGGGAACTGCACGGCGGCGTTGTGCACCACATCGCCCCACACCAGCAGCTTGTGCCCCTTGGATTCGAACAGGAAGCCGGTGTGGCCGGGCGTGTGGCCGTATTCCGCGACGGGCCGGATGCCGGGCAGGATGTCTTTGCCGCCCTCGGCCTCGAAGGTTTCCAGCTGGCCGGCTTGCACGTAGGGGGCCGTCGCGTCCTGGGCCATCTTGAAGAAGGGCTTGCCGGCCTCCGGCGCCTTGGCCAGCTGTTCGGCGCTCAGCCAGTGGTCGGCATCTTTCTGGGCCACGAAGAGCTTGGCATTGGGAAACGCCCGCTGGCCCTGGGCGTCGAGCAGGCCACCGACGTGGTCGCCATGCAGGTGGGTGAGCAGCACCGCGTCCACCTGTGAGGGCTGGTAGCCGGCGGCCTGGATGTTGGCGAGCACCTGGCCCAGCGAGGGGCCGAAGAACTTGCCCGCGCCCGCATCGACGAGGACCAGCTTGTCGCCGGTGTTGACCAGGTAGGCGATCACGGCGGTGGCCGTCGGGTCGGTGCGGAACATGCGCGCCAGCAGGGACTGGACCTGCTTGGGCGTGGTGTTCTTGAGCAGCTTGCTGTCCAGCATGATCTGACCGTCATACAGCGAGGTGACCTCGAAGGCGCCGACGATGTGACGGTAGTAGCCGGGCACCTGGGTGCGCGCCTGGGGTGCCTCGGCCTGCGCGAGCGGCGTGGCGGCCAGCGCGGCCAATCCGAAGGCAAGGGGGGCGATCCAGCGCCGGGCAGTGCTGGGGAAATGGGTCATGAGAAGGCTCCTGGGTGGTCTGTGAACAACGCGGACAGGCCGCGGGCACCAAAGTCTAGGGGGGTTCCGCGTGACTTGCTTCAAACCCCGTGAACGCCCTCCGGTGGCGGCGGCTCGGGCGATGCTAAGGTGTGCGAAAAACCGAAGATCCTCCTGAAAGGACCGATCCATGCCCGCGCGCCCACCCTTGTCCTCCATCTGGGTCAAGGCATTCGTCACCTGGCTGAGTTATGTCGTCTCCGGCTTGCTGGCGGCTTGGCTGTCCGCGCCGGCAGAGGCCGCCCCACTTTATCTGGCAGCCGGCGTCGGGCTGGCCTGCGTGCTCGGTTGGGGACGGTGGATGTTGCTGCCGGTCGGGCTGGGCGGCTTGACGGTCGGTCTGGCCGCCTCGCTGCTGCCCGGCGGCGGGCAGTTCAGCGCGGCCGGTGTGGCATTGGCCGCCGCCAGCGGAGTCGGTGCGGCCCTGCAGGCCTGGGCGGGACATCGCCTGGCCCAGCTCGGCAAGCACCTGTGCAACCGCCCTCCCCTGACGCTGGACACGCCGCGTGAGATCCTCGTTTTCATGGTGCTGACCGGGCCCGTGTCCTGCGTCATCCACCCTCTGGTGCTGACGCTTGCGCACTTCATCGCCGGCAGCCCATTGCCCTACTCGGCTGGCATGACCTTCGCCGGCTGGTGGGCCAGCCATACCCTGGGCACCCTGTTGGCGGCGCCCATGGTGCTGACCTTGGTGGGGCAGCCACGCAGCTTGTGGCGAACGCGCCGCGAACTGGTGGGCGTGCCCATGCTGCTGGCCACCGTGCTGCTGGTGCTGGCCGTGCGGCAGGTGCAGGTCTGGCGCGTCGAGCGCGAAGGCGCCGTGTTCAACCAGGACGTCAATGCCACGGCCAATGCGGTCACACTGCGTCTCAATGGCTTCCTGGATGCGCTGGCGGCGCTCAACGGCGTCTTCGAAGGCTCCGCGCAGGTCAGCCGCGAGGAATTCTCGCGCGCCAGCCGTTACTGGATCGAGCATCTGCATGGCATCCAGGCGGTCGGATGGAACGAGCGGGTGCCCCTGAGCGAGCTGCCTGCCTTCGAGGCGCGCCAGCGGGGCGAAGGCTTGCGCGACTACAAGGTGTTCCGCGTGCCCAATTCCGGCGCGTCGACCCGCCCCGAAGCCGTGGTCGTGCGCTACGTCGAACCCCTTCAGGACAACGTGCATGCGCTGGGCTTTGACATCCTCTCGCGCCCCGAAAGCCGGGATGCCTACGACCAGGCCAGCCGCGAAGGCAGGGCCATCGCCACCCGGGGTTTTCAATTGATCCAGTCTGATGGCGGCCAGACGGACGTGGTGGTCTACACCCCCGTGTCCGTGAGCGCGGGAACGCGCCCAGGCGAAAGCGCCCAGCCGCCCGACGGCGTGGTGTTCCTGGCGCTGCGCATGCAGGATGCACTGTCGGTGATGCTGCA
>CAYPUS010000071.1:2893-11384 GCA_964413815.1 uncultured Aquabacterium sp.
CTGGTGGTCTGGAATTCGGCGCCGGTGCCGCTCATCCGCCAGGAGGCCACCACCTGGCTGCTGGCCGTGGGCGGCGCTGCGTTTGCCGCCGCGCTGGGCAGCCTGCTGCTGGTGATGACAGGGCACACGCGTCGGGTCGAGGAGGCGATGGAAGAGGCACGCCGCCAGCGCGCCGCCGCCGAGACGGCCAACCGCGCCAAGAGCGAGTTCCTGTCGCGCATGAGCCATGAACTGCGCACGCCGCTCAATGCCGTGCTGGGCTTTGCGCAGCTGATGGAGATGGACCGGCGCGATGTGCTGCCGTCCGCTCACCTTCCCCGCGTCGAGCAGATCCAGCAGGCCGGCTGGCACCTGCTGGACATGATCGACGACGTGCTGGACATCTCCCGCATCGAGACGGGCACCTTGCGTTTGCAGGCCGAGCCACTGCACATCCGCGATGAACTGGCGACGGCCGTCAAGCTGATGCAGGCCGATGCCGCGCGGCAGGGTGTGGAAGTGATCCTGCCCAACGACATCCCCAGCGAATGGGGCGTGATGGCGGATGCCGCACGGCTGCGCCAGATCATCGGCAACCTGCTGAGCAACGCCATCAAGTTCAACAGGCGTGGCGGCCAGGTTCGCCTGCAGGTCACGCGCACCGAAGGGCCCGGCGGCATCGGCACCTTGCACATCGCCATTGAAGACACCGGCATCGGCATGAGCCCCCAGCAGCTTCATCAGCTGTTCCAGCCCTTCAACCGGCTCGGCCGCGAACAGACCGCCATCGGAGGCACCGGCATCGGCCTGGTGGTGGGGCGCCATCTGGCATTGCTGATGGGCGGCCAGATCGAGGCGCGCAGCGTCGAAGACGAGGGGTCGGTGTTCACGCTCAGCATGCCGGCGCTGACGCTGCCTCCGCGCGTCAAGGTGGCAGCACCGACTCCCGATGCACCTGCGCCCCTGGCCCCTGCGAACGCGCCCGCCCCCCACACCGAGCCCAAGCCGCGTCACGTGCTGTATGTGGAAGACAACCTGGCCAACAGCGAGGTGATCCGCTCGGCCCTGGCCGCACGGCCATGGGTGACGGTGTCGGTGGCGCCCACCACCGAAGAAGGCCTGGCGGTGCTGCACAACCGCCTGACCGGCCGCCAGCCCGACCTCATCTTGCTGGATGTGCACCTGCCCGATGCATCGGGGCTGGAGTTGCTCAAGCTCATCAAGGCCAACCCGGACACAGCGGGCATCCCGGTGATCATGATCTCGGCCGATGCGGTGCCCGAGCACGTGGATGCGGCCCTGTCGGCCGGTGCTTACTGCTACCTCACCAAGCCCGTCCAGTTGTCGGAGCTGCTGCGGCAGGTCGATGAGCTGATGCCTGCCTGAGCCTGGCGACTGCGCCGCTCAGCGCGGCGCGTATTCCGGCACCAACTCGTGCAGGCGCGCGCGCAACACGGCGGGCGTGCTGGCCGCCTCGTCGTGCGCCAGCGCCAGCAGGCGCTCGATCCAGTCGTGCGGCAGCTCGCCACGCAGCTGGGCCAGACGCAGACGCGGATGCGGCGTCGGCAAGGTGGTGTCGGCATCGGCCAGCAGCTCTTCATAGAGCTTTTCGCCGGGGCGCAGGCCGCTGTAGACGATGGGAATCTCGGCTTCGGTCTGGCCGCTGAGCTGGATCAATTCCCGGGCCAGGTCGGCGATCTTGACCGACTTGCCCATGTCCATCACGAAGACCTGGCCCGTCTCGGCCAGTGCGGCCGCCTGCAGCACCAGCTGAGCGGCTTCTGGGATGGTCATGAAGTAGCGGGTGATCTCGGGGTGCGTGACGGTGACCGGCCCGCCGCGCGCGATCTGCTCCTTGAACTTGGGGATCACGCTGCCGCTGGAGCCCAGCACGTTGCCGAAGCGCACGGCCATGAAGCGGGTGCCCGGCGCCTTGGCCGCCCAGTGCGAGACCACCATCTCGGCCGCCCGCTTGGTGGCACCCATCACATTGGTCGGGTTGACGGCCTTGTCCGTCGAGATCAGCACGAAGCGCTTGACACCCGCCTCTGCGGCGGCCTGCGCGGTCAGGTAGGTGCCCAGGGTGTTGTTGCGCAAAGCAACCCATGCGTTGTCGTCCTCCATCAGCGGCACGTGTTTGTACGCCGCGGCATGGAAGACGATGTCCGGCTGGTGGGCCCGCATGACGCGCTGCAAGGCGCCTGCGTCCTTGACGTCGCCCACCAGGCGCACGATCGGCAGATGCGGAAAGCGCTCGCCCAGGTTCTGCTCGACCTGGTAGAGCGCGAACTCGGACAGCTCGAACAGCACCAGGCGGCTGGGGCCGAAGCGGGCGATCTGGCGGCACAGTTCGGCGCCGATCGAGCCGCCGGCGCCGGTGATGAGCGCGGTGTTGCCGCTGATCAGGTCCGAGACGGCGCTTTCGTCGAGCTTGACCGGCTCGCGCCCCAGCACGTCTTCGGGCTCGATGTCGCGCACGCGGTCGATGCGCGAACGGCCTTCGCGCAGTTCATCGGCCGAGGGCACGGTGACCACGGGCAGGCCGGTGTCGGCGGCCAACTCAAGCGCCCGCCTGCGCTGCGCGCTGCTGGCAGAGGGCATGGCCAGGATCAGGTGTGTGACATCGGCGAGCGTGTCGGCCTCTTTGAGCTTATCGAGCCCGCCCCACACGGATACGCCCGAGATGCTGCCGCCATGCTTGCGCGGATCGTCATCGAGCAGGCCGACCACGGTCCAGCCGCGATGCTGGATGCCCGCGATCAGCAGCTTGGCGGCCGCGCCGGCACCCAGCACCAGCGCATGCTGGCCAGTGGGGTGGCGCCCTGCCCTGCGCGCCCGCGAGCTTTCGGTGGCCATGCGCACGAGCATGCGCGCCAATGCCATCACGACCAGGGTGAAGACCGGGTGCAGCGCCAACACGGCACGCGGCACTTCCACCAGTTGCGCCATCAGCACGACCACCGCGCTGGCCAGGCCGGCGCCCAGGCAGACCCAGCCCAGGCGGCTGATGTCAGGAAAGCTCGTGTAGCGCCACACCGCACGGGGCACATCCAGGGCCCATGAGACGGCGCTGTAGACCAGGATGACGCCCAGCAGCACGGCGTTGTCGTAAGCGGGCCGCTCGTACTGCCAGCGCTCGATGCCCATGCGGAAGAAGTAGGTGGTGTGCCAGGCCAGGGCGATCAGGCAGGCGTCGGCCAGCAGCACCACAGCCTGACGGCGAGGGCGCAGCTTGTCCAGGAAGCGGTTCAAGGAGGTCCAGGGCATGGGACAGCAAGGCGTCGGGTCCGCGCGCGGCGGCGCAGCCCGCCATTGTGCCTGTTATGGCCGCGCGGGCCATGTCGGCCGCCGGCGCGATCGCGCACAATGCGCGGCATGAGCGAAGACCGATCCCTGACGCCGCTGCCGGCCATCGCGCCCGGCCTCTACCAGCACTACAAAGGCCCCCAATACAAGGTGCTGGGGGTGGTGCGCCACAGCGAGACGCTGGAGCCCCTGGTGCTTTACCACCCCATGGCGGGCGATCAGGCCTTGTGGGTGCGCCCCTGGGCCATGTTCACTGGCGAGGTGGAGGTGGACGGGCGGCAGATGCCGCGCTTTCGCTTCATCGGTTGAGCATCGAGAGCACTAGTCCGTCACCGACGCCGCCGGTACGTGCAGCGTGACATCGCTGCGCGGCAGGGCCACGCAGGGCAGCACATCGCCATCGGCCTTCTCGTCGAAGCTCAGACCGGGCCACTCGACGCGGTAGCTGACTTCGCCGGCCGTCATGCGGCACAGGCAGGTCCGGCAGGTGCCATTGCGGCAAGAGCGCGGCAACTGCACGCCCGCCGCCTGGGCCGCCTCCAGCAGCGACTGACCCGGCTCGACCACGACCTCACGGCCCAGCGGCTCTATGCGCAGCAGATGGCGCGGGCGCTCGTCTGAATGGGCGTCTGAATGGGCATCTGGAGGTGCGTCCGGATTGGATGGCGGTTTCATCGGCGTCATCCCAAGGCCTCGAACAGCGGCAATGAATAGGGCACAGCCTCTTGCTGGGCGCTCAGGCTGCCATCGCCTTTGCTGAGCGACTCCATCTTCACGCCCAGCAGGCGCAGGCGGCGGTCCAGCGGCACGGTCTTGAGGCAGCGTCCAGCCCATTGCCGGATCACCGCCGCATCGCGCGTGGCCGCGGGCATGGTGATGCTGCGCGTGACGATGCGGAAGTCGTCGTAGCGCAGCTTGACGCCCACGGTGCGGCCCACATAACCCTTGCGCTCGAGATCGCTGGCCACCTGCTCGCACAGGCGCGTGAAGATGGGCGTGAGCGCCTCGCGGTCCTCGCGCGGGTGAAGGTCGCGCTCGAAGGTGGTCTCGCGGCTGAGCGACTTGGGCTCGCGCCAGGTGACCACAGGCCGCTCGTCGATGCCGTGCGCGGCCTCGTGCAGCCACTGCCCGTAGTGCGTGCCGAAGCGTTCGACCAGCCAGGCGGGCTCGGCCTGCGCGAGCTGCCCGATGGTCTCGATGCCCAGTTCGCGCAGCCTGGCGCTGGCCTTGGGACCGATGCCGTTGATGCGGCTGGCCGGCAAGGGCCAGATGCGCACCGGCACATCGGCCAGGGTCAGCACGGTCAGGCCATCGGGCTTTTCCAGATCGGAGCCGAGCTTGGACAGCAGCTTGTTGGGCGTGACGGCGATGGAGCAGCTCAGGCCCGTCGCATCGCGCACGGCCTGCTTGATGCGCGCGGCAAGGGCGCGCACGCCAGCCAGTGGATCGTCGTCCGTCACGTCTCGGGCGCCGGGCACCTCGCCCAGGTCGATGTAGATCTCGTCGATGCCGCGGTCTTCGATGACCGGCGCGATGGCGGCCACGGCGGCCTTGAAGCGGCGCGAGTAGGCGCGGTACTGGTCGAAATCGACCGGCAGCAGCACGGTTTGTGGCGCCAGGGCCGCCGCCTTCATCAAGCCCATGGCCGAATGCAGGCCCAAGGCGCGTGCGGGGTAGGTGGCGGTGGTGATGACGCCCCGGCCCACGTAGTCACGCAGCTGTGAGAAACGCCGCGTGCCATCGGGCTGCACGACAGGCTGGTGCCGCCGGCCGCCGCCGATGACGACGGGCTGACCCTGGAGTTCCGGATAGCGCAGCAACTCGACGGACGCGTAGAAGGCGTCCATGTCCAGATGGGCGATCAGGCGGGACGGGGGAGCAGACACGGGCGGTACATCGGTTCGGTCCAGACGGGATTCTGACCGATGCCCGCGCACGTGGCGCTTGCAAGGAGAAGCGGGTAGAAGGCGGTGCGGGCGCCCCGCCCGTGATCAGGCCCGGATGTCGAGCAGGCTGCCCATCATTTCTTCCTGCGTGCGGATGGAACGCAGGTTGGCCTTGAAGTCGTAGCTGGCCGCCCGCTGGGCCACCAACTCGGATGCCAGGTGCACGCCCAGCTCCTCGGCTTGCCCGACGGAGGTGATGACACCGGCCGTCTCCTGGCTTTGCTGCACGACCACCTGCCGCTGGAAATCCGGCGTGTTCGCGTTGGCCACGTTGTGGGCCGACACATTCAGGCGGGTCGAAGCCGCTTGAATGCCTGACAAGGCAATGGACGAGATGTTCATGGCGTTTGCCTCCATGAGCCCCTCTTCGGCGGCAATGCCGCAGGCTTGAGGCTGCCGCACCGCGCTTTTGCGTGCAATGCTGCCGCCTTCGATCCACCTTGGAAGCCGGTTTCAGCATGCCGAATCGGCGGCATGCCCAATTCCATGTTGTGGCAGGACTTCCTTAGCCTGTTGCCAGGTTTTTCTGCCCGATCGCCGCCACATCGCGTAAGGTCTGCTCTTTGCTGCACTGCAGCGAACGACATTCAATCAGGAGTCCGAACATGTCTTTTCGCGCACTGGCCGCTTGCCCTTCCCATGCCTTGTCGTCCGGGCCCCGCCGGGCGGCGTCGATGGCCTGGCTGCTGGCAAGCCTGCTGACCGGCCCGGCCTGGGCCCAAGCCGCGTCCGCCCCTGTGTCTGCCCCTGCCCCTGCCCCTGCGCCTTTGCCGTCCCTGGGCCTGAACGCCGGCGGCACCACGGTCTCCGGCCTGTCTTCGGGCGGCTACATGGCGGCCCAGTTCGAGGTGGTGCATGCGGCGTCCATCCAGGGTGCCGCCATCGTGGCCGGGGGGCCCTATGGCTGTTCCATGGGCTCGGTCCGGACCGCCGCCCTGACCTGCTCCTGCCCCTATGAAGATGCGCCTCCCGGCAGCCAGGCGGCACGTGACAATGCCCTGACGCGCCAGGCCTGCATGCAACTGCCGCCCGCGGTGATGGCCAGCCGGGCGTTGGCGGCAGCGCAGGGCAACCGCGAGCACATCGACCCGATCTCGCACCTCAAGCAGCACCGCGTATGGCTGTATTCGGGTGATGCCGACCCCGTGGTGGCCCCCCGAACCGTCGATGGCCTGGCCACCTTCTACCAGGCGACCGAGGTGCCATCGCACCAGATCAAGCGGGTTCGCGGCCCGCGCGCGGGCCACGGCATGCCCATCGCCGGACGCGGCACCTGCGAGCTCACGCGCTCGCCCTATCTCAACGGCTGTCAGATCGACGGCGCGGGCGAGTTGCTCAAATGGCTGTATGCCCGGCCCTCGGCTCGCCCTGGCAAGGCGCAGGCCGCGGCGCTGCGGCCTTTCGACCAACGGCCTTACCGCCAGGCAGGCGTCTTCGATGGGCTGGACGACAGCGGCTGGGTCTATGTGCCCGCGCGCTGCGAACAGGACGGCGCGCGCTGCAAGCTGCACGTGGCCTTCCACGGCTGCCAGCAGGGCCAGAACTTCCCGCTCGGAGGGCAGCCCGGCGCGTCCGTCTACGGCACCGTCTTCGTCGAGCAGGCCGGCTACAACCGCTGGGCCGAAAGCATGGGGCTGGTGGTGCTCTATCCGCAGGTGCTGCCCAGCGCCGAAGGGAGCGTGACCTCGCCCTATCGCTTCAATCCCAAGGGCTGCTGGGATTTCTGGGGCTACACCAGCCCGCTGGGCGATGCCTCGCTCTTCGGCCTGCGCCCGCCCTTCGCGCGCAAGGATGCGCCGCAGATCCGCGCCGTCCAGGCGATGATCGACGCCTTGCTGGCCCCACCGGCCACCTCGACGGCGCGCTCAGCAGCGACACCCGCGACACCGTCGGCACCCGCAAGCGCCGCTCAGCCTTGATGCGGCCTCTGCGGCCTGCGTGCACGCAACTTGGCTAGCGCACGCTGAATTGCACCCGCGTGGCTGGCTCCTTGTCGTCAGGCAGGCCGTCCTTGCCGATCTTGGAGGCCGTCAGGAGCACGCGCTCGGGCGGCAGCTTCTCGGACAGGTAAGCCTTGACCTCGTCGCCCCGGCGATTGGCCAGGGTGCGCAAGGCTTCCTCGTCCACCACGGCGGAGGCCTTGAGCAAGGCTTCCATCTCGGGCCCGCTCAGGCTCTTGGCCAGGCCGATGAGGTTGCGTGGCTTCTTGATGTCGGCGGCCTTGTAGGCGGCCGTGAGCCAGGTCAGACGCTCTTCGTTGCCGATGCGCACCTCGCCCGCCGGCTGGCCGGTCGCCTTGGCCTTGGCGGTACGCATCAGGCGGTTGACATGGGCCTGGCGCAGCCCTTCGGCATCGGCCTCGGGGTCGGCGCGGCCCGTGGCTTCGAGCTTGAGCGCCGGCCGGTCTTGCAGCTTGGCCGCCAGGGTGTCCAGGCGCTGCGTCGCCGCCTCGCTCAGGCGGGCCGAGCCCGGCTCGAAAGGCACCAGCCCCAGCTCGTCCGTGCTGCCACCCATCAGCAGCGAGAACGGTGCCGTCACCGCCTTGGTGATCAGGTTGACCACGACGCGCCAGATGATGCCGCCGATGGAGAACTCCGGGTCGTCGAGGGAGCCGGAGATGGGCAGGTTGACATCGATCTCGCCACGGCTGTTTTGCAGCAGCGACACGGCCAGGCGCACCGGCAGATTGAGCGCGTCAGGACTGTCGGTCTTGTCGCCGAAGGTCAGCTGATCCAGGAAGATCTGGTTGCTGGCCTCCAGCTTGCCGCCGTCGACCTTGTAGTGCACCGTCACCGACAGCGAGCCCTTCTCGATGGCATAGCCCGCATAGCGCGCGGCATAGGGCGTCAGCCGTGTCAGCTCGATGCCGCGGGCCGAGCCCTCGATGTCCGTGTAGAGCTGCGGGCCCAGCGGGTGCAGCCGGCCGGTGATGCGCAGAGGGGCCGCGTCGTCCACCGAGCCGGACACCTGCAAGGTGGCGGGCTCGGGATGGGTCGACGACACGGCCGAAACTTCGCCTTCGATCTGGGTCAGGCGCGCGGAGTAATTGGGCTTGATGAAGTTGTCGGTGAAATCGATGCGGCCCTTGGTGAGCTGGATGCCCTGCCAGCGCAGCTTGGGCGGCGGGCCGGAGGCCGCGGCGGCAGATGCGGCCGCGGCCGCTGCGGTGGGGGCATCCTTGCTGGTCGTTTTGGTGCTGACGGAGTTGGCCGTGGTGGTGGCCTTCGCCTCCGCCACCCAGGACATCGCGGTGGACGCCT
>CAYPUS010000072.1:0-11368 GCA_964413815.1 uncultured Aquabacterium sp.
CGTCGATCTCGACGATTTGCAGGGGCTCTCCAGCCTCGAAGGCGACGGCGGCACGGGATTTCATAACGGTCCTCTAGATGGGCAAATGGGGGGTGGTCAGAAGAATGGCCATGGACGCCAGGCCAGCGGGTTGGTTTGTCACTTCCTTCGTCACTTCAGGTAGGAGCGAACCAGGCTGATCAGCCGCTCGATTTCGGCATCCGTATCGGGATGACGGCCTGGCGGCGTGCCGAAGGTTTCTCTCAGGTGGCTGTCCAGCACCTCGGTCATCAGGCCGGTGGCCGCGCCGCGCATGGCTGCCAGTTGTTGCAGCAGTGAGCCGCAGTCGGTGCCGGCTTCCACGGCGCGTTCCAGCGCTTCGGCTTGACCACGGATACGACGCAGTCGGGTGATGACGCGCTTCTTCGCCTGAGGGGAATGGGGCATGAACACACCTGTTGAAGTTTACTGGGGGGGAGTATAGTCACGCTCCCGCTGAAATGCCACTGAAATTGCCGGCGTCGATGGCGGGCTGGGCGGCGCCAAGGCCTGTTTGGCGAGGCAAGAGCGGGTTTGTTTGGAATGCAGGACGCAAACCCGACTCCCACGGTAGGGCGTTGTGCAACGGCGGTGCGGCGCCCTCTGCGTTTGCATGCCAGCTTTTTTGGCCGCGGCATTGGGGATTCCGGTTGAACGGCGCGGAAATGCACCACTTGAGGGCGTTTCGCCAGATCGCCCGCCCCGGCATCGGGCTCGCGCGCCCTACATGACTGCATAGCCTCAGCCACTGTCGTGCATGGTCTAAATGTATTTTGCAGATGCCCTGTACCTCCGTAAATTTTGTTCCAACACCTCCCCAACAGACGGGGTTTTGGACAGACCAACAAGGCCCCGCCTGAATCAACGTAGACCGCGACAGCCATGCAAGCCATTCACGAAATCCGTCCCATGCCTCGGCCCGTCGAGCCCGTTCCGCAAGAAGGCTTGAACGCGCTCGCCAGCCTGCGTGCGTCTTGCGCCAAGCCCTTCGAAGATGCGCGTGCGATGCCGCCCGAGGTCTACACATCCAAGGGCTTTCTGAGCCTCGAGCAGCAAGCCATCTTCGGACAGGAGTGGGTGTGCCTGGGTCGGGCCAGCTCGTTTGCCAAGACGGGTGACTACGTGACGGCCGACATCAACGGCCAGCCCGTGGTGGTCGTGCGCAAGCCCGATGGCAGCCTGCAGGCGATGTCGAACGTGTGCCTGCACCGCATGTCGGTGCTGCTGGAAGGACGCGGCAACACGCGGGCCATCGTCTGCCCTTATCACGCCTGGACCTACACGCTCGAAGGTGACCTGCGCGGCGCGCCTTCCTCGACAAACTGCCCGCGCCGGGCAATGACGAGCGTGAACTGCTCGACACCTCGGACAACCGCCGCGAGAACTCGCGCCTGTCCTGCCAGATCCCCGTCACCGCCGCCCTCGATGGGCTGCGCCTGATCATCGCGCCGGAGGATTGAGCCATGCTTGTCGAGACCGATGTCCTCATCGTCGGGGCCGGACACGCCGGCGCGCAGGCCGCGATCGGGCTGCGCAACGCCCAGTACCCGGGCCGCATCACGCTGTTGGGTGACGAGGGCGAGCTGCCCTATGAGCGCCCGCCCTTGTCCAAGGAGTACCTGGCCGGCGACAAGAGCTTCGAGCGCATGCTGATCCGCCCGCCCGCCTTCTGGGCTGAGCGCCAGATCGAGCTCGTCGCCGGATGCCCGATCACTTCGGTGGATGCGCAGGCACATACCGCTGTGGCCAGGGATGGCAGCGCGTACCGCTATCGGCACCTGATCTGGGCCACCGGCGGGCGGGCCCGCAAGCTGGAAGGCCCGGGGGCGGATGCGCCGAACGTGTTCACCGTGCGCACCCGCGCCGACGCCGACCGTCTGGCTGCGGCGCTGCCTGCCATGTCACGCGCTGTGGTGGTGGGCGGGGGCTACATCGGCCTGGAAGCCGCCGCTGTGCTGCGCAAGCTGGGCAAGGCGGTGACGCTGCTGGAGGCGGGCCCCCGCGTGCTGGGCCGTGTGGCTGGCGAAGCCCTGTCGCGTTTCTATGAAGCCGAGCATCGCCGCCAAGGTGTCGATGTGCGGCTGGCTACCCAGATTGAGACACTGAAGGTGGGCGAGGACGGTCGCGTCCATGCGGTGCAACTGCGCTCGGGCGAGGTCTTGCCGGCCGACGTCGTGGTGGTGGGCATCGGCATCGTGCCGAACGCCGAGCCGCTGCTGGCCGCGGGCGCGACGGGCGGCAACGGTTTGTGGGTCGATGAATACTGCCGCACCAGCTTGCCGGACATCTATGCGATCAGCGATGTGGCGCTGCATGCCAGTTCTTGGTGCGATGGTGCACCAATCAGGGTCGAGTCCGTGCAGAATGCCGCGGACATGGCCACCACGGCGGTGCGCGCTTTGATGGGAACGCCGGAACCTTATCGCGCCGTGCCCTGGTTCTGGTCACACCAGTACGACCTCAAGCTGCAGACCGTCGGGCTTTCGGTCGGCCACGATGAGGTGGTCGTGCGGGGCGTGCAGGACAGCCGCAGCTTTTCGCTGGTCTACCTGAAGCAGGGCAAGGTGATCGCCGTCGACTGCGTCAATGCGATGAAGGATTACGTGCAAGGCCGGGCGTTGGTTCAGGCGGGGGCGCGGATTCCGGCGCAGAGGCTGGGGGATGCGAGCGTGGCCTTGAAGGAGATGGTGGGCTGAGAGCGCGAAGTCGAGCCATCCGCTCGATTGTCAGATCGAGGGGCCCCCGCCGGACCCTTCCTCCTCGCCCAGCACATCCCCATTCATCGCCCGGCTGACCGCCTCCTCGATCGCATCCAGCACATGCGCCTGTACCCGATCGGCATAGCGCTTGCGCCGGTTGGCAGACAGCACCCCGCCGTTCTGATAGATCGTCACGATCAGGGTGGCCAGGTCGCTGCCGCGCAGGTCGTGCCGTTCGTTGATGTGCCGCTTGACGCGGTCGAACAGATCCAGGAACTCGACCTCCTTGCGCATGTGCGTGTCCAACGAGGCCTCCGCCATGGACAGGGTGAAGGTCGCAGCCTCGGTCAGGTCCATGTAGCGGAACCAGGTGTCGGCTTCGGGCTTCCATTCGTAGGTGTAGTGCTCGTCGCCGGCCCATGTCACCTGGCAGAGCTGACGGGCGGGTTTGCTGAACGAGGTCAGCGCCTCCAGGTAGGCGGCCTCATGCTTCTTCATCGCCACCGATATGGGCAGCAGGAACGCGGGCGGCAGGCGGCCTGACTGGCCCAGGCAGTGGTGAATGAGAAAGCGCGAGAGGCGCCCGTTGCCATCCATGAAGGGGTGGATGAACACAAACGCGAAGGAGGTCACGGCGGCGTGGACCAGCGGGTCCAGCTCCGGCGGACGTTGGTTGGCCAGGCGCATGAGGCCGTTCATCAAGCTCACGGCCAGTTCAGGCGCAGGCGGAACGTAGGCGATGCCCGCGGCGCCCGGCACATCCCTTTGCAGACGGTTCTGCTCGGTGCGGAACTGGACGGCCTGGTCATAGGGGTTGGTGATGGCGGCGTTCTGCAGTTCGACCAAGAGGTCTTCGGTCAGGGGGCGCTGTTCATGGGCGCGGCGCAGCAAGGCGGCGAACCTGGAGGCTTTGTCCTCGGTGGGTGTCTCGCCTTCGATGGCGAAGGAGCCTTCTGTCTCGCTCAGGTAGGCCCAGTTCAGGGCCCGCTCCAGCATGTTGGCGTCCACGGATTGGGCAAAGTGCTGGGCCTGGCCCAGGATGTCCTTGTCGATCAGGGCTTGCAGTGCTGGGGTTTT
The DNA here is from genome assembly GCA_964413815.1 of uncultured Aquabacterium sp. Lineage (GTDB taxonomy): Bacteria > Pseudomonadota > Gammaproteobacteria > Burkholderiales > Burkholderiaceae_C > Aquabacterium. Next base: position 3,795 of record CAYPUS010000072.1, read on the forward strand.
GCGCACCACTGGGCAGAAGTCCAGGTCGCCCAAGCCGTTGAAGGCGATGCGCCAGCGGGCGTCGCGCCGTGTGTGGCCGACGAAATGCAGTGCAGGGTCGAACAGAGGCGCGTAGCCCGCGGCCACGCCTGGGTCAGGCAAGTGGGGCAAGCGCTTTTGGTGCAGGCGCTCCCACAGGTGGCCGAGTTTGCGCCCGTAGATGCTGTTGGGTGTCGCGCCGACGAAGGCCACCAGTTCGTCAGGCGGCATCCGGCGCAAGGCGCTCACCAGCAGGTCCAGGCGGATGCCTTCGTGCTTGATGGCGAACAGTGCGTGCTGCAACAGAGAGGGCTGCGGGGCCTGCCTGGTCGGCACCAGCAGGCTGCCGTCTTCCATGCGCTCGATGCGGTTGACCGGCGCCAGGCGGGCGCGGTGTGTCCCGAGGAAATCGGGAGCACCGCCTTGGGCCTGAATCCAGGCGTAACCGACGTCGTTCATGGTTTCAGGATGAGGGTTGGCGCCAGAAAAATTGTCAGACAGCCGGATTTTTCTTCAGAAACGGCCCGTCCTGCTATTTTTTCTTCAGAAAATCGCCGTTCGGGGCGCGGCGCGGCAGAAAAAATCTTCAGCCGCTCGCTTTTTTCTTCAGAAAAGCGTGGTGCGGCAACTTTTTCTTCAGTTCGCCCTGCCCGTGGCCGGAGCAGGCCTCAAGCTGCCGACACGCCCTCTGCCCCACCCGGCCTGGCCGCCAGCAGCTTCCGCCGCGTGCGCTCGATGTTGTGCCGCAGCGCATACAGCTCATCCGCATGCGCCAGCGGCACGGTGATCTGCGCGGCCACGCGGTCCAGTTCATCCAGTTCATCGAGCAAGGCGGTGGCATCGGCATCGCCCTCTTCCATGCTCATCTCCACCTGGCGCAGGCGCGCATACCAGCGGAACACGCGCTGGCGCACGCGGTAGGTGTAGAGCGGCGGCACCACGCGTGACAGCGGCAGCAGCAGCACGATCAAGCCGCCGATGACCAGCCACATGCGCTCGAGCAGGTTGCTGGCCCAGAAGGGCAGATAGCGCTGCCAGAACGGCGGCGTGCCATTGATCGCGCGGTCGCCTTCAGGACTGACGGGCAGCTCGCTGGTGCGGGTGTTCGGAAAGTCGCGCGCCCCATGGAACCAGCCGGATCCGCCATGGATCTGCTGGGCCGCCTGAGCGAACAGCTGCCGCAAGGCCGGGTGGGTGTCTTCGCGCGTGAGCAGGGCCGTGGTGGCGGTCAGCAGGTCGACGTCTTCGGGCGGCTGGTCTTGGGCCACATCGACCATGCCGCGTGGCAGCGTCACGGTCTTCAAGAAGGGATGCAGCCGGGTCAATGCGTCCGCCTGCGGCAGTTCGGCCAGGACGATGCCCGGCTGGCGCAGCAGGTGCTGAATGGCGGGGGTCTCAGGGGCGCTGACCATCATGGCCACGTCAAGCTCGCCTGCTTGCAGAGCCTGGGAGGCGGCCTCCTGTGGCAGTTCGCTGACGACGAGATCGCTGCTTGTCAGCCCATAAGCGCGCAGCAGCCGGCGCGTCAGGCCTGGTACGCCGCTGCCCCGTTGGCCGATGTTGACGCGCAGGCCGCGCAGTTGGTTCAGCGAGGTCAAGGCAGGGGCCGGCGAGGTGCCGGCTTGCTTGGCGCCCTGCTGTTTGGCGAGCGCGGCCGGGCGATAGAAGATCCACACGGGCTCGTAGAACAGCGCGCCCAGTGACATCAGCGTTGTTTCGTCTTTGTCTTCGTCGTCATCGGCTTTGCCATCCGAAGGAGCGGGGGTGGCCTCATGGCTGCCGCCCCGCACGAAGGCCACATCGGCACGGCCATCGCGCAAGGCGCGCAGGTTGCCGATCGTGCCCTCGGTGGGCAGCAACTGCACGCGGATGCCTTCGGTGGCCAGGGCCTGCGCATAGCGCTTTCCGAACTCGGCATAGGCACTGCCTTGCGGGCCCGTGGCCAGGACGACGGTGCGCGGGGGTTGGGGGTCGAGCCACCAGTAGGCAGCGGTGAGCAGGCCAACGGCCAGCAGCAGCACAGGGCCGGCCGAAGTCAGCATGTCGCGCAGCGAAGCGGCCGCCAGGCGCACATTCATGTTGATCTGGCGGGCCAGGGCGCGGGAGGAAGGAGGTTTCATGGTGATCGGGCGCGCAAAGCAAGGGCGGGGGCGGCCGGATATTGACACAGTCCATGGCCGCCTGGCGGAGGTGCTTCGGTGGCCGTTAAGGGCTGCACGGTAAGCTGCCGCCATGGACTCCCTGATCTCCGCGGCGGCGCGCGCACTGTCTGCGGGTGACTCCCTGTCGGCCCTGCAGCGCGTGGCGCTGCGCGATGACCCGCCGGCCCTGGCGCTGCGTGGCATCGCCATGGCGCAGCTGGGCGAACACGCGCGGGCGCGCGAGTTGTTGCGGCGCGCGGCACGGGGCTTTGGTGCGCACGAGGCCATGGCGCGTGCGCGCTGCGTGGTGGCCGAGGCCGAAGTGGCCTTGGCGATGCGCGACTTCAGCGGCTCGCCGCGCGCCCTGGATGCCGCGATGCACACGCTGGCGGCGCGCGGCGATCGGCCCAATGCCTGTCAGGCCCGGTTGATCGCGGCCCGACGGCTCATGTTGCTCGGCCGCCTGGGCGAAGCGTCGGCCATGCTCGCGCAGCCAGGGGCCCCCCGCTGCCGCCATTGCTGCAGGCTGTGGCCGCCTTGCTTTCAGCGGAGCTGGCGCTGCGCGGCTTGCGCCCGGACGACGCGCTTCATGCGCTGCGCCACGCCGAAGAGGCGGCCAGGCAAGCGGGCGTGGGCGCCTTGCAGGCAGAGGTGTGCGAGACGCGTGCTGTGCTCGACCGGCCGGCCGCGCGGTGTGTGGTCGATGGTGCCCTACAAGCCTTGCGCCTGCATGAGGTGGCGGCGCTGATGGCATCGGGTGACCTGGTCATCGACGCGTGCCGGCATGAAGTGCGCATGGGCGAGCTGGTCGTGTCGCTGGTGCGCAGGCCCATCCTCTTCACCTTGCTGCGCGCACTGGCCGAAGCCTGGCCTGGCGATGTCGACCGTGACGCGCTCATTGCAGGGGCCTTTCGGATGCGAGAGGCCGACGAAACCCACCGTGCGCGGCTGCGTGTGCAAATGGGGCGGCTGCGCGCGCTGCTGGCGCCCTTCGGTGGCATCCAGGCCACCAACCGGGGCTTTGCGCTGCATCCCCTGAGCGGCTGCAAGGTCACGGCGCTGCTGCCGCCCGTCGAGGGCGAACAGGGCGAACTGCTGGCCCTGCTTGCCGATGGGGTGCCCTGGTCAACGTCGGCTTTGGCACAGGCAACGGGGGCCAGCCAACGCACCGTGCAGCGCGCCTTGGCCGAACTGGAGGCGGCAGGGCGTGTGCGGGCCACAGGCCAGACAAGGTCGCGGCGTTGGCTCGCGCCACCGCTCAGCGGATTCACGACAATCTTGTTACTCCCTGCCGCCTTGCCGTCTGGCTAGAGTGTTTCCATGCGCCGCGGCGGCGCGTTCAAGGAGACCAACATGAGCAAGCAAACGCAGCAGTCCCCACTCACCCATGCGGCCGAGATCGTGCGCGAGTATGGTCCTTCTGCCGGCGCGGGTGAACGCATCCACGGCGTCACGCACGACGGGCGCCAGGTGTGGGCCGCCACCGGCCCCACGCTGGTGGCCTTCGATCCGGGCAGCGGTGAGCCGGTGCGCCACATCGACAGCCCCTGCGATGCGGGCACGGCCTTCGACGGCAACTACCTCTATCAGATCGCCGAGGCGCGCATCGACAAGATCGATCCGCAGACGGGCAAGGTGGTGGCCTCGATCCCGGCGCCGGGCAAGGGCAAGGATTCGGGCATGGCCTGGTCCGAGGGCAGCCTGTGGGTCGGGCAGTACCAGGACCGCAAGATCCATCAGATCGACCCGGCGACCGGCGCGATCCTTCGCACCATCGAATCACCGCGCTTTGTGACGGGTGTGACCTGGGTCGATGGCGAACTCTGGCACGGCACCCTGGAAGACGAGCAAAGCGACATCCGCCGCATCGACCCGCAAAGCGGCGAGGTGCTGGAGCGGCTGACGATGCCGGAAGGTGCGATCGTGAGCGGCCTCGAGTCGGACGGCGCCGGGCTGTTCTATGCCGGTGGCGGCAACAGCGGGAAGGTGCGGGCGGTGCGGCGGCCGCGTCATGCGGGGCATGAGCCCGCCTGACACGACGGCGCGCGTGATACGGGATCAGCGCGGGGAGCTGACCGGCATTCGCTCGAACTGCTGCATCATCCGCAACGCGACGCCATCGGCCTTGGCCAAGGCCTCGATGGCCTTGAGCGCCGCGTCGACCTTGTCCAACGGCCAGGCCGTCTTCTTCAACGGTTCGTCCAGCGAACGGGTGAAGTCGTCCCAGTGGATGGGCACGACCACCTTGGCGCCGGTCGCGCGCACCACTTCCTGCCAGTAGGCCTTGATGAAGTCATCGTTCTGCTTGCCGAGCAGACCGATGCCCAGGAAGACCACGTCCGCGCGCTTGCCGGCGTACATGCCCCGCACATAGTTGGCGCTGGCATGGATCAGCACGTTTCCCTTTTCATGGCGCAGCAGGAAGGACAGGTTGCCGCCTTCCTTGTAGCGGATCAGGCTGGCGGGCGTCTTCAGCGGCGATGCGATCTTGCCGGGAAAGACGGGGTCGGGCGAATGCGGCGAGGCGATGACATCGACCTCGAAGCGCCCGAAGCGCAGCACCTCGCCGCCCGAGACCGCGCGCGTCTGCGCAGCGGGCAGGCCGGCGCCCAGCGCGATGGCTTTCACGGACGATGTGCCCACGACCTGCGCCCCGGTCTTGCGGGCCACGAGGCCGACGTCCATGGCGTGGTCATGGTGCGAATGCGCCACCAGCAAGGCCGCCTGCTTGCCGAGCTGGCCCTTGGCCAAGGCCATGTCGATGCGCGCTTCGTTGGGCTGGATCGGCATGACCAGTCGCAGGACGGAGGGACGGGAGAAGAAGCCGTCGCTCAGCAGCGAGGTTTCGCCATCGCTGACCTGGATGGTGCTGACGCCCAAAAACTGCGTCTGCAAGGAATCGGCCATGGCCTGCCTGGATGCGGACAAGGCCAGGCCCAGGGCCAGCAGTGCAGCCAGGCTCCTGCGGGAAAAGGGCAAGCGCGGAAGGAACATGGTCGATCTCAGGACGCAAGGGGATTGGACGTATCGCGCAGTGTGCCGCGTGCCGAGGTGCGCTGGGTTGCGCCCGGGGCATGAAAAAAGCCCCTCGCGGGGCTTGGTGCGAAGAGGCTTGACGCCATGTGGCCGGCTCAGTCCTTCTTGACGAAGATACCGAAAGTCAGGAGGTTGAAGATGCCGGTCAGCAGCTTGGCCTCGGCCTGCAGGATGTTGGTGACCAGGGTCACGATGGGGTTGGCGCCGCCGCTGACTTGGGCAACTTCGGTCTTGTTCAGGGTTCGCATGCGTGCTCCTCAAAAACGGATAAGGGACGAGAGACGGCGCCGAAGGAACCGGCCGCGCATCGAACGTTGAATGTATGGACTGATTGCCGCGCGGCCATTGGGCATTACGCCCGAACAACGGGCACGACAGACACTCTGATTGCTCCGTTTGTCTGATTTGGTGGTGGCGTTCCCTCAGGCCGCGGCGCGGTTCTGCTCCGCCCGATGCAGATCAGCCCAGTTCGGTCTGGAGCGCCTGCGCCGCCTGCACGGCGGCCGCCTTGTAGCGCGCCTTGATCCAGGCGTAGACCGCGCGCATGCGCTCACGCTGCGTGGGGTCGCGCTCGGCCGATTCGCGGTAGACAAAGAAGTGGCCGATCGCCATTTTCACCGGCTCGAACAGCGCCACCAGGCGCTGCGTTTGAAGCCATTCGAAGATCCCGGGCGTGAAGCCCATCGACACGCCCAGACCCTGCTCGGCCGCCTGCAGTGCGGCCAGGTCCGAGTCGAGCATCAGATCGCCCCTGCGCGCGATGCGCGGCACCTGCAGCAAGGCGGCCACGGTGTCCCAGTCATCGTGGTCACCCGAAGGCATGCGGGCGTGGATCAGCACGTGCTGCTGCAGATCGCTCACGTCGCGCACGGGATGGCGCTCGAGCAAGGCGGGCGAGGCCACCAAGGTGCCGTAGCAAGGGCCCAGCGGCAAGGCCACGAGGCCGGGCCAGTTGCCCATGCCGGTGCGCACCGCCGCGTCGATGGGGTCGTTGTCGAAGTCGACCAGGGACATGCGCGCGTCCAGCCGCAAGTCGATGCCGGGAAAGGCTTCCTGGAAGGAAGCCAGCGCCGGCAGGATCAGCTGGTGGGCGACGCTGGGCACGCAGCTCAGGCGCAGCAGCGGCCGCCCGAAGCGCGCGTGCATCTCGGCATGGCCCTGCCGGTAGGCGCGCAGGGTGCGGGTGGCCACTTTGAAGAACATCTCCCCCGCTTCGGTCAGCTCGATGCGGCGCGTCTGACGGACAAAGAGCTGCACGTCCATCGCCGATTCGAGCTGCTTGATCTGCTGGCTCACGGCCGAGGGCGTCAGGTTCAGCGCCTGCGCCGCGCGGCTCATGCTGCCCAGGCGGGCGGTGGCCTCGAAGGCGGGCAGCAGCTGAATGGGGGGCGGTCGGCGGTGCACGGTGCGGCTTTCGAACAGGTCCCGGGGCCAGGCCCACGCTTAAGCGCATCTTAACCATGGATGACATTTCATCGTTTGTCTCCAGGTGGTCCGGGAACTATCGTGGCGCAAAAACCCGTACCGCCACCTCATGCCGTGCCAACCACCAGGAGAGACACCATGGCCCCCGCACACACCACCGCCCTGCCCCCCGCCGCAGACCCGACGGCCCCCCGCCTGCGCAGCTTTGACGAGCTGCCCGGCCCTCGCCCGCTGCCGCTGGTGGGCAATGTCCTGCAGATGAGGACCGATCGCTTCCATCGGGACCTCGAGGACTGGGCGCGGGTCTATGGACCCATGATGCGCTTTCGGCTCGGGCCCCTGCCGGTCATGGTGGTGACGGACCAGGCCTTGGTGGGCGCCCTGCTGCGCGACCGGCCCCATGGCATCCGCCGGCCCGAGTTCGCCACCGAGGTGCTCAAGGAGATGGGGCTCAAGCCCGGTGTCTTCAACGCCGAGGGCGAGGCCTGGCAGCGGCAGCGCCGCATGGTGATGGCGGCCTTCCTGCCCACCCAGGTGCGCGCCTATCACCCGACACTGCTGAAGGTGGCCGATCGACTGGAGGGCCGCTGGCGCCAGGCCGCGCGCGACGGCCGCACCCTGGATCTGCTGCATGAACTGATGCGCTACACCGTCGATGGCGTCGCGGGGCTGGCTTTCGGCGCGGACGTCAACACGCTCGAAAGCGATGGCGACATCATCCAGCAGCACCTCGACAAGGTCTTCCCTGCCTGGTTCGAGCGCATGACCGCGGCCGTACCCTACTGGCGCTTCGTCAAACTGCCGGCCGATCGCGCGCTGGACCGCAGCGTCAAAGTCATCAACCAGGCCATCGATGACTTCATCGCCGCATCGCGCCGGCGTCTGGCGGCCGACCCGGGCCTGCGCGCCGCGCCGCGCAATATGCTCGATGCCATGGTGGTGGCCGCCGACGAG
>CAYPUS010000073.1:0-1037 GCA_964413815.1 uncultured Aquabacterium sp.
GCAGAAGCCCCCGTGCCACCGGGCGGCCCGACCCTGCTGACCAAGGTCTGGGCCGAGCGCACGCGCATGCTGCGCGAGCACGTGCCGGCGCTGATGCTGATGGCCATGGTTTTTGCGCTGGCGCTGACATGGGTGCTGCGCGAAGAGGTGGACACCACCGCCCTGGGATGCTGGTTCGGCCTGCGCGCCGTGATCGCCCTGGCGCGTGCGGTGGAGGCGCAACTGTGGGAAGCCTCGCCGCGGCCCGACGATTTCAACTGGCGCCGCGGCTTCGTGATGCTGGTGGTGATCGACGGCTTCTTGTGGGGGGCGGCCTGGTGGGCCCTCATCCCGCTGGAGCGGCTGGACCTGAGCGCGATCACGCTGACGGCCATCCTGGGGGTGGCGGCGTTGGGCGCATTCATCCTGCACGCCGATGTGCGGGTGATGGCCTGGCACCTGCTGCCCATGATGCTGCCCAATGTTCTGTACTGCCTGACGCGTGAGGACGCCTTGGGCGCCTTCGGCGCCATCAGCCTGTCGGCCTTCGTCGCCTTCCTGCTGTACGAGGCCCACCGCGCGCAGGAGCGCCTGCTGGAGCTGCTGTCGCTGCGCTTCTTGCACGAGCGCGTGCTGCAGGAGCGTGAGGCCGCGCTGGCGCTGGCGCAGCAGCACAGCGAGGTCAAGAGCCGCTTCCTGGCTTCGATGAGCCACGAAATGCGCACGCCCCTGCACGGCATCCTGGGCCTGACGGGCCTGTTGCACGATGACGAGATCCGCCCGGTGGCGCAGCGCCGGCTGGAGCTGATCGACAGCGCCGGCAGCCACCTGCTGACCGTCATCAACGAGGTGCTGGATGTCAGCAAGATCGAGGCGGGCCATGTGCACATCGAGCAGGCGCCTTTCGACCTCAGCGCCCTGGTCGACGAGGTGGCCGGTGTCTCGACCGTCACGGCCCATCGCAAGGGCCTGCCCCTGATCGTGCAGGCCGAGCTGCCGCCATGCTGCCCTGTGGTGGGCGATGCCATGCGGGTGCGGCAAGTGCTGCACAACCTGCT
>CAYPUS010000073.1:1047-1552 GCA_964413815.1 uncultured Aquabacterium sp.
GGCACCGGAAATACCCGACCAGCTGGTAGGGGACGAGGTGCGCATCTGGCAGATCCTGCACAACCTGCTGGGCAATGCGATCAAGTTCACCGATCACGGCCGCGTCACGCTCAAGGTCAGCCTGGTGGACGACCGCATGGTTCGCTTCGTGGTCGAGGACACCGGCATCGGCATTCCCGAATCGGAGCTGGCCCACATCTTCGATGCTTTCCATCAGGTCGACCAGGCGCTGGACAAGCGCCATGGCGGCACGGGCCTGGGATTGACGATCTCGCGCCGGCTGTGCCGCGCCATGGGCGGGGACCTGGGCTGCCGCAGCGAGCGCGGTGCCGGCGCCGTCTTCGAATGCACCTTGGCCCTGCCCCGTGCGCAGACCTTGCCCGAGCAGGCCGACAGCCAGACCGAGCTGCCCATGCAGGGGCGGCTCAGCGGCCTGGTGCTGCTGGTCGAGGACAACCCGATCAATGCGATGGTGGCCGAGGCCGCCTTGCGCCACATCGGGGTG
>CAYPUS010000073.1:1562-6569 GCA_964413815.1 uncultured Aquabacterium sp.
GTCGCCAGCGTCGGCCAGGTGCACCTGCACCCCGATGTGGCGACAAAGCCCTGGCGTGGCTGGATGGCCAACGCCCCGACCTGATCCTGATGGACTGCCAGATGCCGGGCATGGATGGTTTCGAGGCCGCACGGCGCATCCGTGAGGAAGAGGCGCGGCATGGCCTGCCGCGCGTGCCCATCATCGCGCTGACGGCCAATGTGTTCGCAGCCGATCGGCAGCGTTGTCTGGCCGCGGGCATGGACGATTACCTGGGCAAGCCTTTCCGGCGCTCGGCACTGCATCAGCTGCTGGCCAAGTACCTGGGCGGGCAGCCAGGTGTGCAGCCGCATCCAGCTGGCGGCCAGGCCTTGCCGGCGCATGCGCCCCCCGCACAGGCGGGCCGCGGCGAAGATGGCGAAAACGGAGATGACGAGGCGTATTCGCTGGCCTGACCCCGTGGGTGACGCGGCGGCCGGCCCGGCAATGAAAAAAGCCTCCCTGCGGAGGCTTTTGTCTGGTCTGCGCTGATTGGCAGACGGGCCGGACATGCCGGCCGGGGGATCAGCCCAGAGCGGCCAGCTCGGCGTTGACCTTTTGCAGCATCTCTTCGGTGATCAGACCACCGGAGAACTTCGCAACCATCGACAGGGCGAAACCCTTGCCCATGCCGATCTGGGGGTGCGTGGAAATGCCGGGCATGTGCTTTTCCAGGATGGCCTTGGTGGCTTCGTTGTCCAGCAGGTCGCCGAGTTTGGATTCGATCGAGAAGCTCATGGATGTCTCTCTAGGGTGATATGGGTAAGTGAAACGCGCGCCCAGCATGTCTGCAGGCGACCTGCATGGGGCACACATCTGTAAGCATAGCGCGCTTCAAAACGCCAACAGGGTCTTTCGTGCATTTCGCGCGGGATTTTCCTGTCCCTGGAACAGGTGCCATTCAGAACGGCGGACATGGCCGTGGCGAGGGCGTCGCGCTTGCATCCCGGGTCGCCCCGCTAGCATGAAAATCCGCGGCCGACAGGCCTTGCCAGGGCCATTTTTTGTGCTACGCCGCTGCACTTATCCCCATGAATCCGTCGGGCCCCTGCGAAGAAATCCGGTCGTGAAACAATCGCCCGCAATGCACGGGCTTGTGTGCTAAGTGTTTGATTCACATGGGGAATCCGGCTGTGCCTGAACTTGGTGCAAAGGGGTGTTTTTGACGCCCTGACAAGGAGTTAGCGCCCCTGTGCATAGGTTTCCCACAAAGTTATCCACAGGTCGTGTGGGCAAGCTTGGTGCGTGCAAAATCAAGCACTTAGCGAACGTCGTTTCAGTAATGCTTTTGCACATGCCGCCAAAGAAGATGCCAATTTGGTGCGCGGGGCGCCCGCGCAGCCGCAAAAGGCGGTCTGGTGGCGCATGAAACAATCCGCCCGCCCCGTCAATCTTGTGAGGAATGTCACACTTGCTGACATGGTCTGTCAGATTTCCAGCAACTCGTGTTTACCCTAGGTTTTGACGGGCAATGCCACACTTATCCCCACAATATGAGTCACGGGGGCACCCTTGTGGTGCCTGTGGCAAAAAGCGGTGTTATGCACTTGAGGCACCGATAAGTCGTTGATTCGTATGAGCTAAGCAAGATTGCCTCTTTGTGAGGCAATCTGACTCAAACGACCGTCTGACAAGCATTTAGCGAGTGTTTACAAAGCTTTCCCACAAAGTTATCCACAGTCCCCGTGGATAAGGGATCGGGCCCAATGAATCAAGGACTTGGGGCCTTCAGTTCATACCCTTGTAAGAATTTCGGAGACAAGCGCGCATGACCATCGACAAGCCCGCCGCCCACCGCCTCGGCGTGGTGGTCGATGCACCACAACACAGCGGACTGTGGGGCGCGCTGGACTACCTGAGCGACGGGGCCCTGCCACCCGGCACGCTGGTGCGGGTGCCGCTGGGGCGGCGCGTTGTCACCGGTGTGGTGTGGGAAGAAGGCGGATTGGTAGACGACGCCGGGGACCAGGTGGCGGATCTGGCTGGCGGCGTGCAACTCAAGCCCGTTGCCGAGGTGCTGGCCGGCCTGCCGCCCCTGCCTGCGTCCTGGCGTCGTCTGGTGGCCTTCGCCAGCGGCTACTACCAGCGGGCGCTCGGCGAAATGGCCCTGATGGTGCTGCCTCCCGAGTTGCGTCAGCTCGATGCCTTGCAATGGGCGCGCCGGCTCAAGCGCCTGGAAAAGGCCCTCGCGGCCCCCGCGGATGAACGGGCTGAGGCAAGCCCCACGCCGACAGACCTGCCCGCCTTGACCCCCGAGCAGGCCGAGGCGCTCGCGCAGTTGGGCCAGGCCACGGCCGCCCAGGCCGAGACAGGCGTCGCCGCCGTCGCCGGGGAGCGCCCCTTCCTGCTGTGGGGCAGCACCGGCAGCGGCAAGACCGAGGTCTACCTGCGCCAGGCTCAGCGCGCGCTCGACGCGGGCCGACAGGTGCTGATCATGGTGCCGGAGATCAACCTGACGCCGCAGCTGGAGGCCCGTGTGGCCGAGCGCTTCGCCGGCCGCCGCATCGTCTCGCTGCACAGCGGCCTGACGCCTGCCCAGCGTCTGCGCAACTGGCTCATGGCGCACGGTGGCCACGCCGACTTGATCCTGGGCACGCGCCTGGCGGTGTTCACGCCGCTGCCCCGCCTGGGCCTGATCGTGGTCGACGAGGAGCACGACCCCAGTTACAAGCAGCAAGACGGCGCGCGCTATTCGGCCCGCGATCTGGCCGTCTACCGCGGCCGGCTCGAGAAGGTGCCGGTGATCCTGGGCTCGGCCACGCCCAGCCTGGAGAGCTGGTTCAACGCCCTGCCCGAAGCCGAGGGCGGGGCCGGGCGTTACCAGCGCCTGGCCATGCCGTCGCGCGTGGGCGATGGCGACATGCCACGTGTGCGGGTGCTCGATCTGTCGCGCAGCCCCAAGGCGCCGCGGGGGCAGGAGGCGCCGCCGGTCGCGCGCGAGTTGCTCGACGCCATCGCCGAGCGCATCGAGCGCGGTGAACAAAGCCTGGTGCTGCTGAACCGGCGCGGTTACGCGCCCGTCCTGCACTGCGGCGCCTGCGGCTGGAAGAGCGGCTGCCCGCACTGCAGCGCCTGGCGGGTCTTCCACAAGGCCGACCGCAGCTTGCGCTGCCACCACTGCGGCTTCAGCGAGCGCGTGCCGCGCGCCTGCCCGGACTGCGGCAACGCCGACATCCAACCGGTTGGCCGTGGCACCGAGCGCCTGGAAGAGCAGCTGGCAGAGGCCCTGCCCGGCGCACGCCTGGGCCGCATCGATGCCGATGTGACGCGGCACAAGGGCGCGCTGGAGGAAAAGCTTGCCACCGTGCATGCCGGCGAGGTCGATGTGCTGGTGGGCACGCAGATGGTGGCCAAGGGGCATGACTTTCGCCGCATCACCTTGGTGGCGGCGGTCAACCCGGATGCGGCCCTGTTCGCCAGCGACTTCCGCGCCGCCGAGCGGCAGTTCGCGCTCTTGCTGCAGGCTGCCGGCCGCGCCGGCCGCGATGCCGAGGTCGCCGGTCACAGCGAGATGTGGGTGCAGACCTGGCATCCCATGCACCCGCTCTACCAGGCCCTGCGCCGATATGACTACGCCGACTTCGCGGCGCAGCAGCTCAAGGAGCGCCAGATGGCCGGCATGCCGCCTTACGCCAGCCTGGCGATGTTGCGCGCGGAGGCCAAGACGCAGGAGGCCGCGCAGGACTTCCTGGCCCAGGCCGTCGAGGCCGTGCAGCACCTGGCCGAGGGCCTGGGTGGCATCGCGCTGTACCCGCCCGTGCCCACGCCGGTGCAGCGCGTGGCCAATGTCGAGCGGGCCCAGCTGATGATCGAGTCGCCGCAGCGGGCCGCCTTGCAGCGCTTTTTGAGCCAGTCGCAGGCCATCTGGCTGGAGATGGCGCAAAAAAACCGCCGCAGCGGCTTGATCCGCTGGGCGGTGGATGTGGATCCGCTGTCGATCTGAGCGATCGCGCCTCGGCGGCCCCGGGGTGGCCGAGCCCTCAGCCCAGCATCGCTTCCAGGCCGGAGGCCAGCTCCGACATCGCGGGCAGCTCGTTCAGGAAGGCATTGGGGTCCTGGCCCAGCTTCTTGCAGACATCCACGGGCAGCGTGGCGGCCATCTCTTCCTTGGACAGCTGGTTGTGCTCGGCGCGCGCGCGCCAGACAGCCAGGTGGATGACACCGGCCACCGGGTCAAAGGCGGCCCTCTCCAACGGCTCGGGGAAGCCTGCGATGGCGTCGGCAAAGGTATTGGGGAAGCGCCACTGGCGGGCCAGCTCGGCGCCGACGTCGGCGAAGCTGTAGCCGAAGGAGTTGCGCTCGATGTCGATGCGGCGCGGGTCCATGGGGCTGGCCATGCGGTCGATCTGCAGCATCTGCTCGGGCATGCCGGCGTGCATCACCAACTGGCCGATGCCGTGCATCAGGCCGACCGTGAAGGCCTGGTCGCCATTGACCGAGCAGCGCTTGGCCAGCCAGCCGGCCACCGCCGAGGTGTGCAGGCTGTAGCGCCAGAAGTGGCTCAGGTCCATGCCGGGCATGGCCTTGTAGCCGCCCGTCAGGCCCGAGCTGATGACCAGCGTGCGGACCGTGACGAAGCCGAGCATGGACAGGGCCTCGTTGACCGTACCGATGCTGCGCGAGACATGGTAGTAGGCCGAGTTGGCCAGGCGAAGCAGGCGCGCGGACAAGACCGGGTCGGCTGCGAGCTTCCTGGCGATGTCGTCGATCGAGACGTCATCGCTGTTGAAGCTGTCGATCAGCTCGTGAACGATCTTGGGCACGGCCGGCAGGGCCTGGGGTTGCTTGAAAAGGGCTTCTAGCTGCATGGTGCCATGCCTCCATCACATGTATGTCGGGGGATCCGCGGGCCGGTCCTTCGCGCAAGGGCCGGCTTTGTGGCAGATTGATCGTCTATCGACCCTTTCGGGCATGACTTGAGCATCGCCCATCCTGAAAATTTGCGAGAAGTGGAAATGAGCCTGTTTGCAGCCATACCTTTCGTGAAAG
>CAYPUS010000073.1:6579-7962 GCA_964413815.1 uncultured Aquabacterium sp.
TTTTGTCATTCCAGATGGCGGCAAGAGGGCGGCCCCCATCGCCGCCCCCATCGACGCGCGCAGGGGCGTGCTGCGCGGGGCGGCGCTGGCTTGCGCCGTGGCATGGCTGGGGCTCGGCATGCCGGGCGGGCCTGGCGCGCGCATGGCGCTGGCCGCGCCCGGCGAGCCCGCCTTGCCCGCGCGCAACCTGCTGGTCGAATGGCGGGTCAATGGCATGAGCCAGGCCCGCAAACAGCAGCAGGGCATCCGCAGTGGGCAGCTCATCGTCGACAGCCGGGGCCGGATCATCGGCCGCACCGACATCGGCGTGAACCACACCGACACGCATGTCCGCTCCTCGAGCGCACAACAGCTGCAGGTGATCAACGGCGGGCGCGCGCGCCTGTTCGTCGGGCAGACCCAGCCGCATCTGGTCTGGCAGTGGGCCTGGCTGGACGCGCATCCCCAGCCCAGGGCTGCCTTCACCGCGCAGACGGCATGGATCGACATGGGCCAGGGCCTGTTCGTGCGGCCGCGCTGGCCCGGAGGCCATGCGCCCGTGCTGGTCGAGTTCGAGGCGCAGCTGCGCCAGCCGGCAGACGCCGGGGGCATGGCGGATGCGCGGGTCGACCCCGACGGGCAGGCGCGGCGCCTGGAAGTGGGCAGCACCTTGTCCGTGCCGCTTGGCGAGTGGACGGTGGTGGCCCGCAGTGGCGGCCGCACCGAGCGGGCGCAATCGGGCGTGCTGTCCACCAGCGATCTGGATGCGCTGGAGTCCGAACAACTTGAAATCCGCATCACGGCGCCGTGAACCTTGCCCGATCGGACAGCGCCCGGTCATGGCCGGGCGCCGCGGACTGGTAGATTGCCCGTCTGCATGCCCATGATGTCCATGGCAGTCCACGATGGAGACAAGCCGGATGGCCGACCCGACCCACCCTTTCGCCGCGACCTTCAGCGCGCACACCCAGGCGCTGCTCGACAACATCCGCCGCGCGAACTTCCCGCCCGTCTACACCCTGCCCATCGCGCAGGCGCGGGCGGCCTACCGCTCGACCGTGGGCGTGTCGCAGGTGCCGGCCGTGCCGCTGGCGCGTGTGGAAGATTTTCAGATTCCAGGGGCCGAAGGCGCCCTGCCCGCGCGCCTTTGGGCCGACAGCCACACGCAGGGTCTGCCGGTGCTGCTCTATCTGCATGGCGGCGGCTTCACGATCGGCGAGATCGCGACCTGTGATGCGATGTGCCGCCAACTGGCCCGCCAGAGCGGCGCGGCCGTGGTGGCCGTCGAGTACCGGCTCGCGCCCGAGCACAAGTACCCCGCTGGCCTGGCTGATGCCTGGGCGGCGCTGAACTGGTTGGCCCGGCAGGGCGGCAGCATCGGCGTGGACGGCAGCCGCATCGCGG
>CAYPUS010000073.1:7972-11367 GCA_964413815.1 uncultured Aquabacterium sp.
GCGGTGGGCGGCGACAGCGCGGGCGGCACCCTGTCGGCCACGGTGGCACTGATGGCGCGCGATGCCGGCCTGCCGCTGGCCCTGCAGGCGCTGATCTACCCCTCGATGCAGACGCGGATGAGCACTGCCTCGTACAAGACCTTCTCGAAGGGGACCTTGCTGAGCGCCGAGCTGATGGCCTGGTTCGATGCCCAGTCGCAGGGGGGCAACCTGCAGCAGGATTGGCACCGTGAGCCGCTGTTCGCGCCCGATCACCGCGGCGTGGCGCCGGCCTGGATCGGTCTGGCCGAATGCGATGCCCTGGCCGACGATGGCCGCCTCTATGCGGACAAGCTGCGTGAGGCAAATGTGCCTGTGGCCCTGCGGGTGTGGCCGGGCGTGCTGCATGACTTCATCAACATGGGCCGCTTCATTCCTGAAGCCGCGCAACTGCATGCCGAGATGGCGGCGGCGGTGAAGCAGGCCCTGTTTGCGGCCTGAGGCAGGTGGCGCGGCAGGGCCGCGCTGATCCACACTGGTGCCCTGCTCGCAGGGCGTGATCGCGTCCGGCGTGGCATGGGGCTTGCAAACAAGCGGAACCATGTCCACATCCGGTCCTGTCTCCGTTTCCCAGTTTCCGTGTGCCAGCCCGGGCAGTCATGCGGCTGCGAGCGCGTTGGCCAAGGCCGAGGCGGCAGAGCTGCGCCGTGTGACGGGCGCGCCACCCGCTTCGGCGCGCGCCGGCCATGTGTGGCGCGACCGGCTGAGCCTCTTGCTGGACTCGACGGGCGAGGGTATTTACGGCGTCGACACGGACGGCCGTTGCAGCTTCATCAACCCGGCCGCGGCGCGCATGCTCGGGTATGAGCCCGATGAGGTGCTGGGCCGCAACATGCACGAGTTGACGCACCACACGCACGCCGACGGTGCCCATTACCCTGTCGACCACTGCCCCATTTTCCAAGCCTTCCGCGCGGGTGTGCCCTGCCGCATCGACAGCGAGGTGCTGTGGCGGCGCGATGGCAGCGCCTTCGCCGTCGAGTACACCTCCTACCCCATCCTCGATGGCGGTGAGGTGCTGGGCGCGGTGGTCACCTTCGTGGACATCAGCGAGCGCAAGCACCAGGAAAGCCTGCTGCGCCACGCGCACGAGCAGCTCGAGCAGCGGGTCGACGAGCGCACCCAGGCCCTGACCCAGGCCCTGAGCCAGTTGCGCGACCTGCAGGCCCATCTGGAGCATGTGCGCGAGGACGAACGCATCCGCATCGCCCGCGAGATTCACGATGAGTTCGGCAGCCTGCTGGTCGGCCTGAAGATGGACGTGAGCTGGCTGGAAAAGCGCCTGAGCGAGCAGCCCAGCCTGCGCTGCAAATGCCACGACATGCGCGGCCTGATCGACAACGCGGTCGACAACGTCGGGCGCATCATCACCGACCTGCGCCCGTCCATCCTCGACCACCAGGGCCTGTGGGCCACGCTCGAATGGCAGGTGCAGGACTTCATCGACAGCAGCGAGCTGCCTTGCCACTGGTCGATCGACATCGCCTCCGATCTGCCCACGCCGCAGGGTAACTTCGCCACCGCGGTGTTTCGCATCTTCCAGGAGATGCTCAGCAATGTGGTGCGCCATGCCCAGGCCACCGAGGTGCACATCCGCGTGCGCGCGACCCACAGCGACCTGACCTTGCTGGTCAAGGACAACGGCAAGGGCGCACCGCCCAGCGCCTTCGACCGGCACGATGCCTATGGTGTGATGGGCATGCGCGAGCGCGCCGGCCACCATGGCGGCTGGCTGCAGATCGACAGCCAGCCCGGCTGTGGCACGCAGATGATCCTGTCGATGCCGATGAGCGCGGCCGCGCAGACCCTCAAGCTGGAGCGGGCCGCATGAGCCGGGCCATCCGCCTCATGCTGGTGGACGACCACCTCATCGTGCGCAGGGGCCTGATGCAGGTGCTCGATGACGCGCCGGACATCCGCGTGGTGGCCGATGTGGCCGATGGCGTGGCGGCCCTGCGCCTGATCCGGCAGTACATGGACCCTGAGTTCGGCGAGGGCGTTGAGCTCGACGTGGTGATGCTCGACATCGCCATGCCGGGGCGCGATGGGCTGGAGGTGCTCAAGCAAATCAAGTCCGAGTACCCCGGCCTGCCGGTGCTGATGCTCAGCACCTACCCGGACCGGCAGTTCGCGCTGCGCTGCCTGCGCGCTGGCGCGGCGGGTTACCTCAACAAGAGCACCGACCCGGACGACATGATGGCCGCGCTGCGCAAGGCGGCTTCGGGTGGCGTCTACCTCACGCCCAACGTGGCCGAGCTGCTGGCCTCGTCGATCAACGAGGTGACGGACAAGCCCGTGCACGAGGCGCTGTCGCACCGCGAGGCCCAGGTCTTTCGCATGCTGGCCGAAGGCCAGACGGTGGGGCAGATCGCACTCTCGCTCAACCTGTCGTCCAACACCATCTCGACCTACCGCGCGCGTGTGCTGGAGAAAACCGGCACGCGCAATGATGTGGAGTTGGCGCTGTATGCGGTGCGCCAGCAGGTCGTGCATCCCTGAGCGGTGCGCCCTCCGCCTTCTCGGGGGGCCTTGTAGGGCGGCCTTGTAGGTCGGCCTTGTAGGGCTGGCACTACAGACCAATCACAGGATTCGCGATGGCGCCCGCGTGCACCGTTTCCTAAAGTGGACCCAGGTCGATGAGCCCTTCATCGACGCATCGATCAGGAGCCCACCGATGTCCAGCAGTCCCTTCGATCCCTATGATGCCGACCGCCCATTGCGCATGGCGTGTGCCTGTGGCCAGCACCACAGCCAGGATGCGCACGATGCCGCCTTGCAAGCAGGCCGCGACGACGCCATCCGCACGCTGACCGCGCGCAGCGAGACCGCCGAGTTCGAGGCCTACTCGCAGTCCTTCATCGAAGCCAGCCTGGTCAAGGCCCTGTTCCCGCAGGATGCGGTGCGGCGGCGCTTTCTGCGCGCGGTGGGCAAGGGCTCGGCCATGGCGGCGATCTCGAGCGTGCTGCCCGTGGCCAGTCTGCAGGCCATGGCGCAAGAGCCCGCGGCCCTGGAAAAGAAGGACCTCAAGATCGGCTTCATTCCCATCACCTGCGCCACGCCTTTGATCATGGCGCACCCCTTGGGCTTCTACAAGAAGCAGGGCCTGGATGTGAGCGTGGTCAAGACGGCGGGCTGGGCCCTGATCCGCGACAAGATGATCAACAAGGAGTACGACGCCACGCACTTCCTGTCGCCGATGCCGCTGGCCATCAGCATGGGCCTGGGCGCCACCGCCAAGCCCATGCACGTGGCCACCATCCAGAACACCAATGGCCAGGCCATCACGCTGCACGTCAAGCACAAGGACAAGCGCGACCCGAAGGACTGGAAGGGCTTCAAGTTCGCCGTGCCCTTCG
>CAYPUS010000074.1:0-11288 GCA_964413815.1 uncultured Aquabacterium sp.
GGGTGACGATGAACGGGTTGATGTTGCCTATGGCGATCAGCAGCCCGTTGAGCACCATCAAGGCGGCGCCCAGCCCGTAGGCCGCCATCCAGTTCGGCGCGCCGGGCGTGCCCATGTAGCCGGCCACCACCAGCAGCCCGCCGGCCGCCAGCATGCCCACGCGGTAAAAGCCGATGCGCAGACCATTGGCCACGCCGTACTGGCCCTTTGAGAGCAGCTCGATCGTGTAGCCGTCGGTGGCGATGTCATTGGTGGCCGACAGCATGGTGAAGGCGGCCAGCAGGCCCCAAGGCCAGGTGGCGCCCTCGGCCAGCGCGGCCGGGTTCATCGCGAAGGCCAGCAGCACGGCCGCCATGCCCCAGTTGGCCCCGGCCACCCACCACTTGTGGCGGCGCAGGGCATCGACCAGCGGCGCCCAGAGGAATTTGACCGTCCAGGCCAGGCCCAGCAGGCTCAGCAGGCCGATGTCGGAGGGGCTCACCCCCGCCTGGCGCATGTGGACGGGGAACAGATCGTAGAAGGCCCCCATCGGCAGCCCCTCCGAGAAGTACAGCAAGGCCACCCAGAACATCAGCCGCTTGTGGGCGGGCACGGGGGCGTCGGAGGCAGTTGGGGCCGCGTCAGCGCGGCCGGGCGTGGAAGATTGCATGAATGGATTGTAGGAAGGCTGCCTCACGCACCATGAAGGATGGCAACAAATCGATCTTTTCGGACTTTCGGACTTCAGTCCCAGCGGCAATATGCCGATAGCCCGAAAGTAATTTATCAGCGGACCATCCTGGGTGCTGAGGCCCAAGGAGCAGAAATGAAATTTCGTACAAAGATCTGGATGTTGCCGATCAGCGCAGCGCTGGTGTTCATCGTGGGGATCGCCATCAGCTTTTTTGTGGGCAACCGCACCTCTGGCATCCTCCAGCAGCTGCATCAGGTTGATAACCCGCACGCCGAACAGGTGCTGGTGATCGACAACGCCGCCGAGCAACTGCGCCTGACCTTGCAGACGGCCGCCGCCGAAGGGGACATCGACAAGCTCAAGGAAGCCGAAGCCATCGTGGCCAAGGCCCGTGAGGCGGTCGAGATCATGGCCAAACTGCCCGAGAAGGCCGCCATCGCGCGTGAGCTCGGCGATGCGCTGCAGGCCTATCAGGCCGCATCGATCGGCGCCACCCGTGCCTTGCTGACCAGCCAGCCCCCCGGCGATCTGGTCGCCAGCATGCAGGCCGCCCAAGGCACCTTGCTGAAGTTGCTGGCCCAGCACAAGACCTCCGCCAAGGACGCGATCGTGCAGCAGCAGGCCGCCGCCGCCAGTGGCATCTCCACCAGCCTGTGGGTCACCGTGCTGACCGGGCTGATCGTGCTGGGCGCGCTCGGCCTGGCCTCGGCCGCCATCGTCAACTCGGTCTGGAAAGACCTGGGCGATGAGCCCACCTTGCTGCGCGAACTTGTCACCCGCATCGCCAACGGCGACCTGGACCTGCACGATGACGGCAGCGCCCACCGGCATTCGCTGAAGGCCTCGCTGGTGGCCATGACGCACAAGCTGCGCGACACCCTGGGCGTGATCCGCCAGGCCACCGATTCCATCACGACCGCGTCCAGCGAGATCGCCGTGGGCAACCAGGACCTGTCGGTGCGCACCGAGCACACCGCCTCCAACCTGCAGCAGACGGCCAGTTCGATGGAGCAGCTGACCAGCACGGTCAACCAGAGCGCCGATGCCGCGCGCCAGGCCAATCAGATGGCCTCGGGTGCCGCGACGGCCGCCCAGCGTGGCGAAGAAATCGTCTCGCAGGTCGTGGCCAACATGGCCCAGATCAACGACGCCAGCCGCAAGATCAACGACATCATCACCGTGATCGACGGCATCGCCTTCCAGACCAACATCCTGGCGCTGAACGCCGCCGTGGAAGCGGCGCGGGCGGGCGAGCAGGGCCGCGGCTTCGCGGTGGTGGCCGGCGAAGTGCGGACCCTGGCCCAGCGCAGCGCGCAGGCGGCCAAGGAGATCAAGACGCTGATCGGCTCGTCGAGCGAGAAGGTCGAGTCCGGCTCCAAGCTGGTGCAGGACGCCGGCACCTCGATGAACGAGATCCTCACCAGCGTCAAGCGCGTGACGGACATCATCGGCGAGATCACCGCCGCCTCGGCCGAGCAGAGTCAGGGCATCGGCCATGTCAACAGCTCGGTGGCCCAGCTCGACCAGATGACGCAGCAGAACGCGGCCCTGGTGGAAGAGTCCGCCGCCGCGGCCGAGAGCCTGCGCGAACAGGCCGCCAAGCTGTCCACCGCCGTGTCGGCCTTCAAGCTGGGTGGGCATGATGCGCGCCGCACCGAACCCTCCGCCCCTGCCTCGGCGGCCGCCACGGTCACGCCCGTGACCCCGGTTACGGTGGCGCAGGCCACCGAGAAAACCGCGGCCAAACCCGCCGCCTCGCTGCCAGCCCCGCAGGCCAAGGCCGAGCCGACGGCCAAAGCGTCACCAGCGGCCAAGCCGGCCACCAGACCGGCCGCCAAGCCCGCGGCCAGCGCCCCGGCCACCGCCCCCGTGCTGGCCAGTGCCGCCCAACCCGCAGGCGACGACGATTGGGAAACCTTCTGATCTGAAGCGCCCTTTCAAACGCCGACCGGCCCCCTGGTCTGTCGGCGTTTCTACTTGCAGACAAGCGTGGCGGATGTTGCACACTGGCGCCTTCCGCTTTTGGCCCACGCCACCATGTCCGAAGCGCCTGCCCTGAACTTCGCTGCCAACCTGTCCTGGCTCTACACCGACCTGCCCTTTCTTGACCGCTTCGAGGCCGCCGCGCGCGATGGCTTCCGGGGCGTGGAATGCCTGTTCCCGCACGAACACCCTGCCCCCGAGATCACTGCAAGGCTGCGCGACTGCGGCCTGCAGTTGGTGCTGTTCAACGCCCGGCCCGGCAATTGGGCCGAGGGCGAGCGGGGCCTGGCCAGCCTGGCCGGCCGCGAAGCCGAGTTCCGCGACAGCATCATCGCCGCCCTGGCTCTGGCTGACGTGCTGGACTGCCCCCGCGTGCATGTGATGGCCGGACTGGTGGATGAATCCAGTGACGCATCAGGTGGTGCATCCGCCACCACATCGAGCGGGGCCACTTGGGACCGTGCCTGGGACCTCTACCGGCAGCGCCTGCGCTGGGCCGCCGACCGCGCGGCCGCCGCCGGCCGCACCCTCTTGATCGAGCCCATCAACCACCGCGACATGCCTGGCTACCTGCTCACACGGCAGGCCCAGGCGCATGCGCTGGTGCGCGAGATCGGCTCGCCCCACCTGAAGGTGCAGATGGAGCTCTACCACTGCCAGATCACCGAGGGCGATGTCACCACCCGCCTGCGCGAGTGGCTGCCCACGGGCCAGGTCGGCCACCTCCAGATCGCGGCGGTGCCCGACCGTGGCGAGCCCGATGCGGGGGAGTTGAACTACCCCTGGTTGTGGCAGGAGTTGCGCAGGCTGGCATGGCCAGGCTGGATCGGCTGCGAATACCGCCCCCGCGCCACACCCGATCCCCAACACCCTGGCGCCGCCACCACCCAGGGCCTGGGGTGGCTGCAATGAAATCCCCGGATGGCATGTCCATGAGCCTGACCACGCCCTCGTTTCCGTCCAGCATCGGTACCCGCGATGGGTTGCAGCTGGCCACGCAGCATTGGCCGCTGCCCGCCGGCAGCACGGCCCGGGGCGTCGTGCTGATCGTCCACGGCCTGGGCGAACACGCGGGCCGCTACGCGCACGTCGCCGCCTTCCTGAACCGGCTTGGCTGGGCCGTCGTCGGCTACGACCACCGCGGCCATGGCCGCTCGCCCGGCCGGCGCGGCGCCCTGGCGCACCCTGACGATCTGCTGCACGACCTGGCTGCCGTCATCGACGCCACGCGGGCGGCGTACCCGGGCGCGCGCCTGCTGCTGCTGGGCCACAGCATGGGGGGCGCGGTGGCAGGCCGCTTCGTCGCCGCGCTGGCCCAGCCCCGCGAGCAGGCCAGCTGGTCGCGCCCGGTCGATGGCCTGGTGCTGTCCTCGCCGGCGCTGTCGCTCTTCATGAGCCCGCTGCAACGCCTGCTGCTGGCCACGGTCGGGCAACTGGCGCCCAGCGTGCCGGTCAAGAACGGGCTCAAGCCGGAATGGGTGTGCAACAACCCGGACACCGTGCAGGCCTACCTGGCCGACCCGTTGGTGCACGACCGCGTCACCGGCCGGCTCACCCTCTTCCTGTTGCGCGCCGGGCAGACCGTGCGCGAACGCGCGCCGCACTGGACGGTGCCCACACTGATCACCTGGGGCGGCGCCGACCGCTGCGTCAGGCCGCAAGGCTCGGTGGCCTTCGCCACATCCGCGCCGCGCACCATGGTCAGCAGCCAGCCCCACCCCACGCTGTCGCACGAGGTCTTCAACGAACGCGAACAAGGCGAGGTCCTGCGCGCCATGGGCGATTGGCTGGGCCTGGTTTTTGCGGGATGATCGCGGTCTTTCGCAGCCTTCACTGGTTTTCACATCATGGCGCTCAAAGCCACCATCTTCAAAGCCCACCTGCAGGTGGCCGACATGGACCGCAACGTCTATGCCGATCCCGCCATGACCATCGCCCGCCACCCTTCCGAGGCCGATGAGCGCATGATGATCCGCGTGCTGGCCCTGGCCCTGAACTGGCCGGTGGACACCAAAGAAGGCACGCTGGAGCTGGCCAAGGACATGTGGGAACCGGACGAGCCCGCTCTGTGGCACAAGAGCTTCTCCGACGAGATCCTGCAATGGGTCGAGGTGGGCCAACCCGATGACAAGCGCATCATGAAAGCCTGCGGCCGCTCACGCCAGGTGGCCGTCTATGCCTTCCAGAGCAGCACCCCGATCTGGTGGGACCACATCGCCAACAAGCTGACGCGCGCCCAGAACCTGACCGTCTGGCACGTTCCCACCGAACAGAGCCAGGCGCTGGCCACGCTGGCGCGGCGCTCCATGCAGCTGCAGATCACCGTGCAGGACGGCACCGTGTGGGTCAACGACGGCGAGCAGACCGTCGAGCTCACGCCCCTCAAGCTGACGGGGCGCTGAGCCCCGCCTGCGCCCCCCCCGTCCTTACAGGGACGGGTCCTTGTAGCTGCCGTCCGACTTCAGGTCGGTGCGGTTGCCGCCATACACGCTGTCGTGCAGCCACTCCTCGGGCATGTAGCGCGTGGCCGGGAAAGACGTCGTGTACATGTGCGCCTCGGCCAGACCATGCCCGCCGATGTCGGTGACCGTGGTCCAGACCTGCTCCAGCCGCGCGACATCGGTGTAGTTCAGCGAGGTCTTGGGCCGCGTGTGGCTCGGGATGAGCCAGACGTTGCTCGCCATGTTCACGAACGCGCTGTACGGAATCACCTCGTCCGACTGCGAGTGGTAGTAATAGAAGGGCACCGTCGGCTTGGGCCAGGTCGCCGAGGTGGCGATGGACGTCAGCACCCCGGTCGGGAAGTTGGCCGCCGCCGTCGCACCATTGAGCGAGTTCTTCATCACCCAGTTCTGAAAATTCAGCTTCGTGCGCAACAGGTTCAAGCTCAGCTCGAAAGGCTCGATGCCATCCCACAGGCTCTGCCATTGCAGCGTCTTGCGGCACTCGCTCAAGGTGGCGGCCATCAAGCCCTGCACATGCGGCCACTTGGCCTGATTGGTCAGCACCGACTGGATGTCGGCCTCGGTGAGCCGGGTGCTGGGATCGGTGGCGTTGAGCATGCCCACCAGGGCCATCTGGATCAGCCCGCCGTCCGAGCCGCCGCTGTCCTTGGTGTCCCACGTCTTGATCAGCGTGGCCATGGCATCGACCAGCACACCGCCCGCGCGGATGGCCGAGAAGCTCAAGCTCGGCCCGTACGTGGGCGCCAGATAACTCGCCCAGGCGGTGGCCTGGCCGCCTTGCGAATAGCCCTGCATCACCAACGGTGCAGAGGGCTGCGCAACCAGGGGCTTGGCGGCCACGATGGCATCGAGCACCGACTGACCCAATGAGCGGCCTTCCAGATAGGGGTGCAGGGCCTGCCCGCGGATGCCATGCCCGAAGTAATCCGGCACGATCACCGTGTAGCCGCGCTGCAGGAAGTCCTGGACGCGCGACTTGAGGATGCTGTCGTTGTCGAGCAGTTGCACGGTCGCGCCACACTTGGCGGGAATGCCGGCCGTGGGCGTGTTGATCACGATGGTCGGCCGCACGCCGCTCACCTCCGGGTTGACCGAGGAAGTGAACACCGCCGCCGAGCCGAGCGCCAGCTTGCCGACCGAGTCCGCGGTGACGTGGCGGGTGATGGTGACCCGATCCAGGTAACTCAGGCCCGTGTAGGCCCAGGCGTTGAAGGCGCTCAGGCGGTAGCAGGCCAGCAGCTGCCCATGCGAGAAGCTGGGCGCCGCGCCGCCCCAGCCGAGCTGCGCACGCTCGGCCGTGGTCGGCGGCGCATACGGGTCCCAATCGGCCGCCGAGTTGTAGGTGGTGTTGGCGTTGGCGGCGGCGCTCACGGGGGAATAATCCACGCACGTGACGGTGGCCCATGCCGGCACGCCACACGCGGCCAACACGGTCGCCAGGCCCAACCGGCGCAACGGATTCATCGACTTCATACAAGCTCCCATTGAATGCTTTTGAGGTGGTGCGGGACGGCGCGCGGCACGCGAATCCACCGGATGGTGGAAGCCGGGCATGTCGCCCGCCTTCCCTGCGCGGCAGTCTGCCATGAGGCGTGGAATTTGCCCCGCAATTTGCCGCAACGCCGCGCGCCTCATCCTTCAAGATGACGACATGGCCGATGCACCGCATCGCCCAGGCCACTCCCAACGACGTCTTGAGGTGTTGAGATGTTCCAATGGTTCAGACAGTTGAGCGTGACCACCCGGCTGCGCAGCCTGGCCTTCCTGGCCGTGGTGGCGATGCTGGCCTTGTCGAGCAGCCTGCTGTGGACGGGCTACCAGCAGCGCCTGGCCGACCGCCAGGCCGTCGCCAGCCAGCACCTGGATCCGGCACGGGCCCGGCTGCACAGGCAACTGACCACGGTCGCCACCGACGATGTGCACAGCGCGATGCTGAGCCAGGCGGCCTTCACGCTGACGGCCGTGCTGATGATTTCCGCGCTGCTGTGGGGCTGCATCGAGGTGACCGCGCGTGACCTGCGTGGTGTGGGCGGCGCCCGTGAAGCCCACGCCGCCGTCGCCACCGCTTCAGGTGCTGCCTCCGATACCCCTTCCCCGCCGGTCATGCGCGCCAAACCCGCGGCGCGCGGACCGCTGGCCTACCGGCAAGGGCT
This sequence comes from uncultured Aquabacterium sp., assembly GCA_964413815.1. Classification (GTDB taxonomy): domain Bacteria; phylum Pseudomonadota; class Gammaproteobacteria; order Burkholderiales; family Burkholderiaceae_C; genus Aquabacterium. The sequence continues at coordinate 7,275 of CAYPUS010000074.1, forward strand.
GCCGGCCTCTCAGGCCGCCGTGCCCCGCCCTGACCCGTCCGCCACGCTGGCCATGGCCGAAGGCGAAGATGGAGGCGACGCCAACGAAGCCGCCATCCAGGAAGTCAAGCGCCTGCGCATGGCGGGCGCCATCTGAAGCCAGGCCTGCAGCCCCGCCGCCCGGGTTCAGATTCCGGCCAGGCTCAGATCACCGCGGCCATCGCTTCGGCCACGCGGTCCACATTCCCGGCATTGAGGCCGGCCACGCACATGCGGCCCGAACGCACCAGGTAGACGCCATGCTGCTCGCGCAGCACGTCGACCTGCTCGGCGCTCAGGCCCGTGTAGCTGAACATGCCCCGCTGCGTCACGAAGTAGCTGAAGTCCCGGCCCGGCACGCGCTGCGCCAGGCCATCGTGCAGGCGCTGGCGCATCAGCTGGATGCGCTGGCGCATCTCGCCCAGTTCATCAGCCCACAGCTTGTGCAGCGCGGGCGTCTGCAGCACACGCGCGACGATCTGGCCGCCATGCGTGGGCGGGCTCGAATAGTTGCGGCGCACGGCCGACATCAGTTGACCGAAGACGCGCCCTGCCTGGTCCTTGTCGGGGCAGACCACGCTCAGTCCCCCGACGCGCTCGCCATACAGCGAGAAGCTCTTCGAGAAGGAGTTGGCCACGAAGAAGGGCACGCCCGCATCGGCCAGGGCGCGGATGGCGTGGGCATCTTCATCGATGCCGTCGCCAAAGCCCTGATAAGCGATGTCCAGATAGGGCAGCAGCGCACGCTCGCGCAGCACCGGGATCAGTTGCCCCCATTGCGCCACGCTCAGGTCCACGCCGGTCGGGTTGTGGCAGCAGGCGTGCAGCAGCACGATGCTGCGCGCGGGCAGGCCGCGGATGGTCTCCAGCATCGCCTCGAAGCGCAGGCCGCCAGTGGCCGCGTCATAGTAGGGATAGGTGTTCACCTGAAAGCCCGCGCCTTCGAACATCGCCCTGTGGTTGTCCCAGGTGGGGTCGCTCACCCACACCTGCGAATCCGGGAAGTAGCGCTTGAGGAAGTCGCCGCCCACTTTCAGGCCGCCCGAGCCGCCCAGGGTCTGCAAGGTGGCGATGCGGCCACTGGTGACGGCCTCGTGGTCGGCGCCGAACAGCAGATGTTGCACGGCCTGGCGATAGTTGGGCGCGCCAGCCATGGGCTGGTAGGGCTTGGGGCCGATGGTCTCGAGCATGGCCGACTCGGCCGCGCGCACGGCCGCCATCACGGGCAGTTGGCCCTGTTCGTCGAAGTAGATGCCGATGCTGAGGTTGATCTTGCCCGGGCGCGGGTCCTTCTGAAAGTCTTCGTTGAGCGTGAGGATGGGGTCGCCGGGATAGGCGTCGACGTGCTTGAACATGTGGGCTCCTGATGGGACTGCGCATTATCGCAACTGCGAAATCCCGCACGGATCTGCGTATTTGCGACCGAAATCACCCATGTCATCCGCCGACCAGGGTGCCGCATTTTTGGGCATTGTGTGCAGGGTCAACGGCCCCCTTCCAACCCGCTGCGCGCCCGCCATGCACACACACCGCACCCCCTCCCGCACCGGCCTTCCCCACCGCACCCATCGGCATCCCGCCACCCGCGCCTTCGCCAGCGCGGTGCTGGCCAGCATCCTGATGAGCGCCTGCGGAGGCGGCGGTGGTGGTGGCGGGGGTGGCAACGGTGGCGGCAATGGGGGATCGGGCTCGGCCTCGTCCACCTCCAGCACGCCCTTTCCCTTCGGCATGACGCTGGCCTCTCCTGCCGCGCTGGCAGCGGCCAGTTCGGTGGTGCCTGGCGCCCTGGGCATCGTGGATCTGGGCGTGCACGCCAGTGCCACGCCGCTGCAGCGCGTCGTCTCCAGCCAGATCGATGCGCTGGCCAACGGGCGGCTCAGCCTCACGGCCGCCGGCCTGCTGGATGCATCGGCCCTGTTCGACACCAGCGCGCCGGCGCACGCCGCCTGCCAGGGGCCTGCCATCGCCTACCTGAACCACGATGACGCCCCCGGCAGCAACGGCACCTTGCCGCGCGGCAGCGTGGCGATGTGGTCCGACACCGAACCGGGCGACCCCACCCTGCCCTGCAGCGTCGCCCAGCTCAACGCCCAGACCGCGCGCCTGAGCACCCAGACCAACCAGGCCCTGCTGCTGATGGCCGCGCTGCGCCATGCCGCGGCCACCAGCAGCACCGTGCGCATGCCCGGCCCCGGCCAGTCGGTGGACCTGACACCCAACGCCAGCACGCTGCTGACCACCCTGCTGGGCGGCATCTCGATCCAGCATGCCAGCGTGGCGCTCAATGACATCGGCAGCGAATACACCTACCGCCTCGTGTTGAACAAGGGCGCGGACGCCAGCGCCCAGTCGCTGGACATCACCCTGCTGCACACCCCGGCCGAAACCGACACCCGCTATGCCGGCGTGCTGCAACTGACCCAGTCCTACCTCAGCACCGATGCCGGCATCGGCTGCACCGACCAGCGCGATGGCGCCTCGCGCTACAAGGTGGCGCGCCTGACCTCGCTGGGCTACAACCGCCAGGACCAGTGGCTGAGCCTGCGCGCCCGCGCCGGCCAGTACTGCGGCCACCCAGGTAACACGCAGTTCGGCCACGCGGGGCAGCTTGCCGCGCTGACCATGTCGGGCGAGCTCGATCCGTCCTCCTACCTGAGCGGCGGCACCCGCGGCCTGATCAAGGGCTGGCGTCAGGGCTTCGTGCGCATGGGCACCGATGTGCTGATGTCCGCGCTCACGGGCGACTTCGTCTACGCCTGGCAAGACAGGCCGCAGGGCGGCACTGGCCACGCCCGCCTGATGGCCGGCACCAGCACGCTGGATGTCGCCACGGGCACACGCACCCTGCACATCCACCAAGGCCACACCGATGACATCGCCCTGACCGATGGCACGCTGCGCGGCCTGATCTGCAATGCGGGCGGCCCGGGCAGCAGCCACACCGTGCGCCCCCTCTATCAGACGCAAAGCATGACGCTGCCCGCCCAGGCCAGCAGCTGGAGCCTGGGCACCTCGCGCATCCGCCATGCGCCCACCAACAACTGCGAGGCCTCGCTCACCATGGGCTTCGATGCCGATGGCGATGGCGCGCTCATCGGCGCGGAAGGCACGGGCACCCAACACGATCTGGCGGCCCCGACCGCCCCTCGCATCGACGTGCAGGACGAGATCATCGAGCAAGGCTTCTTGCCGCCCATCCTGCTGCTTTGAGTTCGGCCGCCTGCGTCTTTTTGCAGGCACCCGACGATTTGTCCTGAACGGCCACCTTTGCGTGGCCGTTTTCCCATGTGGGCCTGTCAGGCGGCCATGTGGCGATGCAAGCTGTGGAATAGTGTCTGGCTGACAACAGCAGCGCGGCAAAACCGTTGCTGCAGCGCCGCTGAGCCCGCAACGAGGTCGGCGGCGCGTGGTGCTTTTTGGAGTGAGCGATGACCTTGGAATTGATCAGCGAGCATGCCTGTTTCGGCGGCGTGCAGCGTTATTACCGCCATGCCAGTTCGGCCATCGGGCTGCCGATGCAGTTCGGTGTCTACCTGCCGCCCCAGGCTTTGGAGGCCGCATCGGGGCGGGCCCCTGTGCCCGTGCTGATCTACCTGGCCGGGCTGACCTGCAACGAAGAGACCTTCGCGATCAAGGCCGGCGCGCAGCAGCACGCGGCGCGGCTGGGCCTGGCCCTGGTCACCCCCGACACCAGCCCGCGCAACACGGGCGTGGCAGGTGCCACGGGCGATTGGGAGTTCGGTGAAGGCGCAGGCTTTTACCTGGATGCCGCGCAGGCCCCCTGGTCCACGGCATGGCGCATGGAGAGCTACATCACGCAGGAGCTCACCGCGCTGCTGGCTCAGCACCTGCCGGTGGACACCGCCCGCATGGGCCTGTTCGGGCACTCGATGGGCGGACACGGCGCACTGACGCTGGCGCTGCGCCACCCTGGCCTGTTCAAGAGCGTGTCGGCCTTCGCGCCCATCGCCGCCCCCACGCAATGCCCATGGGGCG
>CAYPUS010000075.1:0-11263 GCA_964413815.1 uncultured Aquabacterium sp.
GATGTCGGCGATCAGGGCCTTGGGCGCGTCTGTCGGGGCATAGCGGCCCAGCACCTGGCCATCCTTGCCGATCAGGAACTTGGTGAAGTTCCACTTGATCGACTTCGTGCCCAGGATGCCAGGGGCCGCCTGCACCAGCCATTGGTAGAGCGGGTGGGCCTGCGGACCATTGACGTCGATCTTGGCCATCATCGGAAAGCTCACGCCATAGTTGACCTGGCAGAAGGAGGCGATCTCGTCGTTGGCGCCCGGGTCCTGGCCGCCGAACTGGTTGCACGGAAAACCCAGCACCACGAGCCCCTTGTCACCATGGCTCTGCCAGAGCTTTTCCAGGCCCTCGAACTGCGGCGTGAAACCGCACTTGCTGGCCGTGTTGACGATCAGGAGCACCTTGCCCCGGTACTGGTCGAGTCGGACGGGCTGGCCGGAGATGGTCTGGGCTTCGAAATCGTAGACGGTGCTCATGGGTGGTGGTTCCTGGGTTGGGAGCCCAGAGGTTAACGCAGGGGCGTGCAACCTTTCCGCAGGGGCTTCACCAACCACAACAGGCTGCCAAGACCTTCCGGCCGGTTGGGTATCGCCGGCATGCGACAGGTCGCCGGACAGGATTTCGTTAAAGATGGCACGTTACGACATTGCCGTGTTTACCCCAAGCTCCCCTTCGTGGCGAAGTTGACAGGAAATGCCTACACTGCATTGGCATAGGCGCCGCTTTGAGCCTCCCCCCGGGGGTATTCGATGCGGCACCACAGGCCCCACGTTGCTGTACGGACCAGGGTCACGACACGAGGAGCAACGCCATGCCAGACATACGCTCTGCCCCCCCGGACGACGCCAGTGCCATCCCCCCTCATGCCGGGCTGAGTGACAGCGCCTGGCGCCCCGCCAACGTACGCCGCTCACTGCCCGTGGGCGTATCCGACACCATGGCCGACGACGCACAACGACTCCTGGATGAACTGCACCTGCGCCACGATGCCTTCGAGCAACAGGGTCAGGTGCTCAAGCAGCTGCAGGCGGCCCTTCAGCGGGCGCAGGCCACCAACCAGGAACTCGCGCTGGTGGCCGACCGGGTCACCGACGCCATCCTGATCTGCGACGCGCAGCGCTGCATCACCTGGGTGAACCCATCCTTCACGCGGCTGACGGGTTTCTCGCTCACCGAGTGCCATGGCCAGCTGCCCGAAGAGCTGCTCAGCGGCCCCCACACCGATGCCTCCACCATCACCCGCATCAACCAGATCCTGGCGCAGGGTGGCAGCATCGAGCGCCTGGAGGTCTGCCACCACCGCAAGGACGGCGAGCCCTTCTGGGTCTCGCGCTCGGTGCAGCCGGTGCATGGCCCCGACGGCCAGGTCAACCGCTACATCGAGGTGCTGACCGACATCGGCGACCGCCGCCGCTCGGACGCCGAACACGCCAAGCGCCTGGAAGCCGAGGTGGCCCTGGCCACCAAGGTGGAGTTCCTCTCGCGCATGAGCCACAGCATGCGCTCGCCGCTCAACGCCATCCTGGGCTTCACCCAGCTGCTGGACATGGCCGACGACGTGCAACTGCCCGAGACGCAGCGTCGCCAGATCGGCCACATCCATGCGGCCGGCCAGCAACTGCTGTCCCTGCTGGACCAGGCCCTGGAATACGCCAAGCTCGACGACAAGCCGCTGGGCATCCGCCCGCAGCGCCTGGAGCTGTCGGTGCTGCTGCGCGAGGTGCGGGCCGCCCTGGAAGACGACGCCCTGGCCAACGACATCACCGTGGTGGTCGATTCCCAATGCCCGGCCGTCTGGGCCGATCCGCAGCACACCCGCGCCATCTTGCTCAACCTGATGAGCAATGCCATCAAGTTCAGCCCGCAGGGCTCGACGATCTGGCTGCAAGGCAAGGTCGCCCAGGACGAGCGCATCGGCATCATCGAGGTGCGGGACCAGGGCTTCGGCATCGAGCAAAGCGACCTGCCCCGCCTGTTCACGCCCTTCACCCGCCTGGATACCGCTCCCGGCAAGCCCGGCGGCAATGGCCTGGGCCTGGCGGTGTCGCAGCGCCTGGCCGAACTGATGCATGGCCGCATCGACGTGACCAGCACCCTGGGCAAGGGCAGCGTGTTCGCGCTGCGCCTTCCGCTGGCCGAAGGCCCCGGTTCGCTGCGCGGCCTGAACGCCACGCGCGGCAACGAGCCGGCCGTGATGCTGCCGCCGCTGCGTGTGGTGCACATCGAGGACAACGCGCTCAACCGCAGCCTGGTCGAAGCGATGTTCGCCGCCTATCCGCAGGTGCGGCTGTACTCGGCCGAGACGGCCACCGAAGGCCTGGCCAGCATCGAGGCGACCCACCCCGACGTGGCCCTGGTGGACATCAACCTGCCCGATGGCAGCGGCCTGGACCTGTGCCGCCGGCTGCGCGCGCAAGCCGAGTTCAAGCGCCTGCCGCTGATCGCGCTCAGCGCCGACGCCCTGCCCGACCACATCGCCAAGGCGCTGCAGACCGGCTTCAACCACTACCTGGTCAAGCCGCTGCAGATCAACCGGCTGCTGCAGATCCTGGCGACGATGCCCAGTGCGCAGGCTTCGGGGCCGACGATCCGCTGACTGTCGGCCTGACGACGGCAGCAAAAACGCCCCGGACCTCGGGGCGTTTTCGCTGGGTCAGGGCATCCGCTTCGGCAGACTCGGCGATGATGGCAATGTTTCGCGCTTCAAAAAAAGGCAAGGGCCGCATATAGCGGCCCTTTCATTTGGTGCATCTTTCAGCTTGTTAGCGTCCAGAACACATATCCCGATGATCGTGATGGTGAGATTATATACTTGCTCGTAAGGTTTTAATAAATCAGTTTTACAGGGACGGAAGTAATGCTGCCCAAGATGCGTTATCGCTTGGCTTTAGACCTGGGTTCAACTTCGATCGGATGGGCGCTGCTCCGCCTTGATCAAGAAGTTCCACCCCGCCCTTGCGCAGTCATCAAAGCCGGTTCGCGGATTTTCGGGGACGGCCGGAATCCAAAAGACGGCTCATCACTCGCGGTCACACGCCGCGTTGCGCGATCCATGCGCCGCCGCCGCGACCGGCTCCTGAAGCGCAAGCAGCGCATGATGAGCCTCCTGCAACAGCATGGCTTCTTTCCCGCCGATGCTGTCGAACGCAAAGCTTTGGAGAAGCTTAATCCGTATGAACTACGCGCCGACGGTCTGAATGAAGCCTTAACCCCCGCAGAGTTTGCCCGCGCACTGTTTCACATCAACCAAAGACGCGGCTTCAAGAGCAACCGCAAGACGGACAAGAAGGACAGCGACAGCGGCGCGCTCAAGATCGCCATCAGTGCCTTGCGCCAACAGCTTGACCCGAACGGTGTAGACGGCAAGGCCCGCACAGTGGGTGAACTGTTGTGGCGGCGTATGCAGGCGGGTGATGGTGTCCGCGCTCGCTACCGAGAGCGCCGGGTCGAAAAGGAAGACGGCAAAACCCGCATCGACAAGAGCTATGACTTGTACGTTGATCGGGCGATGGTCGAAGCCGAGTTCGATGCGCTTTGGGCCAAGCAGGCGGCACTCAATCCAGGCGCATTCACCGAAATGGCAAGGATCGCACTCAAGGATGCCCTGCTTCATCAGCGCCCGCTGAAACCTGTCAAACCAGGCCGGTGCACACTGGAACCCGACGAAGAGCGCGCCCCGCTGGCTTTGCCCAGCCAGCAGCAGTTTCGCATTTACCAAGAGGTCAACCACCTGCGCCTGCTCGGTGACCGGTTGATCGATACAGCCTTGACCCTGGGACAGCGCAATGCCGTTGTCGAAGCGCTGGAGCGCAACGGCAAGCGCAGCTTCACACAGATCAAGAAATTACTGGGGCTGAAAGGCGCCGAACAGTTCAATCTTGAAGATGCAAAGCGTGAAGAACTCAAAGGCAACAGTACCAGCGCCATCTTGAGCAAGAAGGACCTGTTCGGACCAGCGTGGTTCGACTGGTCGCTGTCGCGGCAAGACGAAATCGTCATGCGCCTACTGACGGAAGAAAGCGAAGCCGCCCTGGTGCAATGGCTGCAAGAAGACGTTGGCCTCGATGAGGCCCGCGCCGAGAGAGTCGCCAATACGAGCTTGGCCGAAGGTTACGGCAACTTGAGCGCGAAAGCGCTTGCCAAGGTTCTGCCAGCCTTGCAGGCCGAGGTTTGCACCTACGACAAGGCGGTCAAAGCGGCCGGCTATGAACACCACAGTCACATCAGCCACGCACAATCCACCGGTGAGGTCCAGCCTGCGCTGCCGTATTACGGGGAGTATCTGCAGAGACATGTCGGCTTCGGAACTGGCAACGCGGAGGATCCTCCCGAGAAGCGGTTTGGCAAGATCGCCAACCCCACTGTGCACATTGGCTTGAACCAAGTGCGTGTGGTCGTGAATGCGCTACTCAAGCGCTACGGCCATCCGAGTGAAGTCATCATCGAGGTGGCGCGTGACCTCAAGCAAAGCCGAGAACAACGAAAAGAAGCCCAAGAGAAGCAGGCGCAGAACCAAAGGCGCAATGAACGGCTGCGCAACGACGTCGCCACGATCTTGCAAATCGCGCCGGAACGGGTGAAATACGCCGATATTCAAAAGCTGATCCTTTGGGAGGAACTGAGCTTCGATGTCTCCGATCGCCGCTGCCCCTACAGCGGCGTGCAGATCGGCTTGCACATGGCCCTGAGCGATGAAGTGGAGGTTGAACACATCCTGCCCTTCTCCTTAACACTGGATGACAGCCTTAACAACAGGACCTTGGCGACTCGGCAAGCCAATCGTGTAAAAGGCAATCGCACCCCCGCCCAGGCCCGAGAGGACTTCGAGCGCCAAGGGTGGTCATACGAAGCCATCGTGCAGCGGGCGGAGCGGATGCCCAAGAACAAGCGCTACCGCTTTGGGGAAGACGGGTTGGAAAAGTGGCTGCGTGATGACAAGGACTTTCTTGCCCGTGCGCTCAACGACACCCGCCACCTTAGTCGTGTGGCGCGCGAGTACCTAAGTCTGATTTGTCCGCAAGCCACGCGAGTGATCCCTGGTCAAATGACGGCCATGCTGCGCCACAAGTTCGGACTCAACGATATCTTGGGCCTGCAAGGCGAGAAAAACCGCAACGACCACCGTCACCACGCCATTGACGCATGCGTGATCGGTGTGACCGATCAAGGCATGTTGCAACGATTTGCGCAAGCCAGCGCCAACGCGCGCGAAAAGCAGTTGGACCGGCTGGTTGAAAGCATGCCCCTGCCATGGGAAACCTACCGCGAGCATGTGGCCCGAGCCATTCACAACATCTGGGTCAGCCACCGGCCGGACCATGGCTACGAAGGCGCCATGATGGAAGCTACCGCCTACGGCATCGGCAAAGACGGATTGATCAAACAAAAAGTCAAGGCCGACGGCACCGAAGGGCGCGAGGTCAAGAATCTCATCCGTATCAGCGAACCGAAGCAGCCGGACCGTCACGGCGTGGATGCTCAAGGCAAGCCGCTGCCTTACATCGGGTACGTGGGGGGCAGCAACTACTGCATTGAGATTGTGCGCAACGAGAAGGGCAAATGGGAGGGCGAGGTCATTTCTACCTTTGACGCATACCAACTTGTCCGCCAGCACGGCCAAGAAAGACTTCGTCATCCCTCTTTAAGCATCAGCGACAAGCCGCTTGTAACCCGATTGGTCATCGACGACTTTGTCCGGCTGGACATTGACGGGCAGCAGAGAACAATGCGGATTGCATCTATCAATGCTGCAGGGCGTCTAAGTTTGGCTGATCACAATGAAGCCAATGTCGACGCCCGCAACCGCGACAAAGAGGGAGATTGGCGCTACACCTATAAACAGGCGGGATCTCTGCAAACCTCAAAAGGCCGCCGCGTGACGATCTCTCCCATCGGCGAGTTGCGGGACCCCGGCTTCAAGGAGTAAACCGCATGATCGGCCGCATTGTCGAGGTGGCCGATGATCGGCGCCACTTGAGCTTGAACCGCGGGTTCCTCGTTGTCCAGGAAACCGAACGCGAGCGCAGAGAGCTGGGGAGGGTCGCCCTGGACGACATCGCTGCCGTGATCGCCAATGCACACGGCCTGAGCTACACGAACAGCCTGCTCGTGGCGCTGGCCGAACGTGGAGCACCCTTTGTGCTTTGCGCAGCCAACCACAATGTAGTTGGCATGCTGCTGTCTATCGATGGCAACTTCCAGCAAGCAAAACGGCTCGATGCACAGATCGCTGCCAGCAAGCCGACCCACAAGCGCCTTTGGGCCGAGATCATCAGATCAAAATTGCAGCAACAGGCTGCCGCACTGGAAGCTGCTGGCGCACCCACGGCGCCGTTAAGTGCCCTAGCAGCCAAGGTGCGCTCAGGAGACCCCGATAACCTGGAGGCTCAAGGGGCTCGCCGCTATTGGGGGCTGCTGTTCGGCAGCGATTTCAGGCGCGACCAAGATGGCGACGACCTCAACGCCTTACTCAACTACGGCTACACCGTTCTACGGGCCGCCACCGCCCGATCCGTCGTTGCAGCGGGATTGCACCCCACTCTGGGAATCTTCCATCGCAACGAAGGCAATGCCATGCGACTCATCGATGATGTGATGGAACCCTTTCGCCCCATCATTGATTTGCGCGTCTGGCAGCTCGCCAAGCAAGGTGAACGACACCTCCGCCCAGAAACCAAGCGCGCCTTGGTACGAACGTTGTATGACGACATGCAAACCAGCATCGGTGCCACGCCCGTGATGTCGTGCATCCACAAGCTGGCCATCTCATTGGCGCAGGTTTACCTAGGCGAGCGGGATCGCCTAGAGTTGCCACTGCCTGGCTTGCCGCTGGTGCTTGCCAACAGTTTGCAAGTCGATACATAGCGGGCGACTGCACCTTCCACAACCCATGCTCAGCAGCTACCGACTCATGTGGATGGTTGTCATGTTCGATCTACCAGTGGTGGAAAAAGCGGAACGGAAGGCCGCAACCGGTTTTCGCAACGCCCTACTGGACATGAGCTTTGAGATGTCACAGTTCTCTGTCTACATGCGATTCTGCACAAGTCAGTCTCAGGTCGACACCTACAGCAAACGGGTCGAATCGGCTTTGCCTGAAGGTGGTAAGGTCAACATTCTGACCTTCACCGACAAGCAATACGAACGCATCGTGACCTTCCATGGGAAGGCCAGACAACCTGCAAAAAAAACACCCGATCAGTTCGATCTTTTCTGATGAACCTCATCGTTTTCACAGCCTCGAGAGAGGAAAACCCATTTAAAATCAATGGGTTACCTCAACTGGATTCTAGATCATCGGGATATGTGATCTGGCCGGAACTCTTTGTCTGCACGCATGCAGCCGGATAGGATTCTAGATCATCGGGATATGTGATCTGGCCGGAACCTTTTTCCGGGCCTGATCGATGTTGCCCCCATTCTAGATCATCGGGATATGTGATCTGGCCGGAACCGAGGCGTCACGCTGGCGCTGCTTTGTCTTATTCTAGATCATCGGGATATGTGATCTGGCCGGAACCGCATCTGCGCTATCGTCGTCGGCCTGTCTATTCTAGATCATCGGGATATGTGATCTGGCCGGAACTGAAGAGATGAAGTCTCAAGGTCAAGAGATATTCTAGATCATCGGGATATGTGATCTGGCCGGAACTGACGCTGCTGAATACTGCCTGCGCAACGAATTCTAGATCATCGGGATATGTGATCTGGCCGGAACACCATCTCGCGCCCGATGGGCAGGAACCCAATTCTAGATCATCGGGATATGTGATCTGGCCGGAACCCAAGGGATGCAGGGCCTGCAATCAGCCTGATTCTAGATCATCGGGATATGTGATCTGGCCGGAACAAGCGCACCCGTCGGTGGATCAACCTGACCATTCTAGATCATCGGGATATGTGATCTGGCCGGAACTGCACCTCGCGGTAGTGTTCAATGTTGGGGATTCTAGATCATCGGGATATGTGATCTGGCCGGAACATCAGGATCTGGCGATTCCCGACAGTCGCAATTCTAGATCATCGGGATATGTGATCTGGCCGGAACTGACGGAACCGACGCTACCGGCAACTTCGAATTCTAGATCATCGGGATATGTGATCTGGCCGGAACATCGTTGGCCGTTGCGTCATAGACATGCTCATTCTAGATCATCGGGATATGTGATCTGGCCGGAACTTGTCGCTTGAGTCCATGCCCTCGCCATTGATTCTAGATCATCGGGATATGTGATCTGGCCGGAACCCGAACCCCGAGTGGATGCAGTTGGATCGGATTCTAGATCATCGGGATATGTGATCTGGCCGGAACCGAGGCGTCACGCTGGCGCTTCTGTGCCTTATTCTAGATCATCGGGATATGTGATCTGGCCGGAACCTGGATGACGGCTTCGGCGAACTTCTCTTCATTCTAGATCATCGGGATATGTGATCTGGCCGGAACTAGTGCTCGCCAGGCATGAAGTCTGGCACAATTCTAGATCATCGGGATATGTGATCTGGCCGGAACGTAGCGCGTCATGCCGTAGTCTTGAGCATCATTCTAGATCATCGGGATATGTGATCTGGCCGGAACCGACTCATTCCAAAGCGAGAACGCAGAACTATTCTAGATCATCGGGATATGTGATCTGGCCGGAACCTGCCTGGCCGCGCATTGTCTGGCGCAGATATTCTAGATCATCGGGATATGTGATCTGGCCGGAACCTCTCGCCCCAAGATGCGCCCGCCTAGATCATTCTAGATCATCGGGATATGTGATCTGGCCGGAACTTGTCGATGTGTGTACTTTAGCGCAGTGTTATTCTAGATCATCGGGATATGTGATCTGGCCGGAACTGATCAGTTTGGTGCGAGCGCGGGCCATTGATTCTAGATCATCGGGATATGTGATCTGGCCGGAACTCAGTCAGCGTGGCGAACCACCCACCGGCCATTCTAGATCATCGGGATATGTGATCTGGCCGGAACTTCCTGCTGGGAGGGCTGCGTAGAGATAGCATTCTAGATCATCGGGATATGTGATCTGGCCGGAACCTGGTGTTGTGGTGGCGCTGTGCGCGCTTGATTCTAGATCATCGGGATATGTGATCTGGCCGGAACTATCTGATTGCTGCGGCAAAGGAACTGGAAATTCTAGATCATCGGGATATGTGATCTGGCCGGAACGCCGCAGACAGGATCTTCAAATCCTGCGGGATTCTAGATCATCGGGATATGTGATCTGGCCGGAACTGATTCACCCTCGGATTCTGGATTCGGTTCATTCTAGATCATCGGGATATGTGATCTGGCCGGAACTGCAGTGTGGGCGTTGACCAGTGCGCGCTCATTCTAGATCATCGGGATATGTGATCTGGCCGGAACTCAAAACGCCGCGCGGAAGTTGCTACAGGCATTCTAGATCATCGGGATATGTGATCTGGCCGGAACTGAGGCATTCACACGAGCAAAGTCGGCAATATTCTAGATCATCGGGATATGTGATCTGGCCGGAACTTGTCGATGTAGAGACTGTACCGGCGCAGTATTCTAGATCATCGGGATATGTGATCTGGCCGGAACCATGCGGATTGGCTGGTTGAGTTGCCGCAGATTCTAGATCATCGGGATATGTGATCTGGCCGGAACGCATGTGAGGTTTGCGAGACACCCACTCTGATTCTAGATCATCGGGATATGTGATCTGGCCGGAACTCGGCCAGGAGGTGAACGATGTGCGCCTTGAATTCTAGATCATCGGGATATGTGATCTGGCCGGAACCTACCGGTAGTGGCGGGCGAAAGGCTGGACATTCTAGATCATCGGGATATGTGATCTGGCCGGAACCCCGGCCGTTGCCGGGTCAACCATGGCGGCATTCTAGATCATCGGGATATGTGATCTGGCCGGAACGTACACGACGTACACCGGTGACTCCCTGAGATTCTAGATCATCGGGATATGTGATCTGGCCGGAACCTTCAAGCGTAGCCGCTGTGAAGTCCTCCAGATTCTAGATCATCGGGATATGTGATCTGGCCGGAACCGTGCGCTCTCAGGCATCGCCATCACGCCAATTCTAGATCATCGGGATATGTGATCTGGCCGGAACTTGTCGATGATGTCCGATCCCAGGATGAACATTCTAGATCATCGGGATATGTGATCTGGCCGGAACTCTTCGACCCTGGCGCCGCAACGATCTCGCATTCTAGATCATCGGGATATGTGATCTGGCCGGAACCTTCTCACCAGGCCGCCGCGCGCCCACCAGATTCTAGATCATCGGGATATGTGATCTGGCCGGAACTGCGCCCTGGATGTCGGCGCCGTCGATGATATTCTAGATCATCGGGATATGTGATCTGGCCGGAACACAAGTCGCGGGCCGATAGTCAAAAGCACGATTCTAGATCATCGGGATATGTGATCTGGCCGGAACTGTAGTAACCATTTTAAAGATTTCACCAAAATTCTAGATCATCGGGATATGTGATCTGGCCGGAACTGGATTAACGTCGGCCTGGCGTCTGGCACTATTCTAGATCATCGGGATATGTGATCTGGCCGGAACCTCTGCAACCATAGAGAGCCAGCGGGCAAAATTCTAGATCATCGGGATATGTGATCTGGCCGGAACCACTCCACGGGGCATGTGAAAACCTTTCAGATTCTAGATCATCGGGATATGTGATCTGGCCGGAACGCGTTGCGCGGGCGCATCCCTAGGCGTAGGATTCTAGATCATCGGGATATGTGATCTGGCCGGAACCAAGCGCTCAATCCATTCATTCGATGCGGTATTCTAGATCATCGGGATATGTGATCTGGCCGGAACTTGACCGTGACCGTGATATCTGCGCCGCCCGATTCTAGATCATCGGGATATGTGATCTGGCCGGAACCTGGTCAGCACAAACCACACCTGATCGCCTATTCTAGATCATCGGGATATGTGATCTGGCCGGAACACGGGGCGGACCATCGTGGTGGACTACCGGATTCTAGATCATCGGGATATGTGATCTGGCCGGAACCAAAGCAGCAACCTCATCGACACGCCCACATTCCAGATCAGATATCTGGTCCGAATTCATTTTGAGGTCATGAATGTATCCAATGCAGATCATGTCGCCCCAAAGCCGGCAATAAGATAGGCGCAAGAGTGCCCAATACTGGCGCGTTAAGGAAGGTCTGCATAAATCGCCCGAACGCGTGCTTGGCACCGGCCTGATTGCCTGAGACCATTGAGCCCATGAAGCAGAGCAGCCTTGGATTGGGAACGTCGACG
>CAYPUS010000076.1:0-3431 GCA_964413815.1 uncultured Aquabacterium sp.
GGTTTTATCACGCGTATGAATAGCAGGCTGTAAGCTGTTGAATACTTTTTCCGATAAAATAAAAATGTACTTCATCATCAAATCCGCTAGTTGTTTGATGGGAAATTTTCGAAGTTTCACGAAATTTCAATCTCTCGAGCATGCATTAATGACTTATAATTTATAGCCTGTCTTTCTAATGATGAATTCTTATCATTAATTTCGCAATTTATTAAGAATCCAATTAAAATGCCATTATTTGATTTTAGGTAATCATCATGAAAGTTCTCGTCAAGTTTCTGATCGAGGGTGCGTCGGAGGAGTACTCCAGCATTCTCGATGTTGCCGACGGTGCCCAGCAGGTCGATGGCGACAAGCACGTTGTCCAGGTTGTGCGAGGGCTCGCCCATGCCCATGAAAACCACCTTGTTGACCGCGCGCTTGCGGCGGGCCAGGGCCACCTGGGCGACGATCTCGGCGCTGCCTACTTGGCGCAGCAGGCCTTGCTTGCCCGTCATGCAGAACACGCAGCCAACCGCGCAGCCCACTTGGGACGACACGCACAGGCCGCCACGCGGCAGCAGCACGCTCTCGACCATCTGGCCATCGCGCAGGTTCACCAGCAGGCGGGCGGAGCCGTCCTCGGCAGGGTGCTCGGAATGCAGGGCGGCCAGGCTTTGCAGTTCGGCTTCCAGCGCCGGCATGGCATCGCGCACGGTCTGAGGCAGGAAGTGTTGAGGCTGACGCTTGCCGCTGTCTTGGGGCCGGGCCTGCGCCCACAGGCGCAGCACGCGCTGTTCGTGAACCGGCAGGGCACCCAGCGCGCGCAGGCGCTGGCGGACGTCGTCGATGCGCATGGTTTTCAGGCTGTCGGCTTGCCGGGTGGGCTGCTGGCCGCATCACCCTGGTTGCGCCATTCGCGTGGCGAGGTGCCGGTCCAGCGCCGGAAGGCGCGGGTGAAGGCGCTGACTTCCGAGAAGCCCAGCAGGAAGGCGATCTCGCCCACCGAGTACTGTTCGCTGCGCAGGTAGCTCAGCGCCAGGCTGTGCCGCGTGTCGTTGAGGACATCCCGATAGCAGGTGCCGGCCTCGCCAAGGCGCCGTTGCAGCGTGCGCAGCGTCATGGCCAGGCGCTGGGCCACGTCTTCCTGGCGCGGCTCGCCGCTGGGCAGCAGTTCCTTGAGCACGGCCGACAGGTGCTCGACCAGGCCGGGCTCGGCCCAGTGCGAGCGGTAGCGGTCCATCGCGTCCTCGCTGGCCTTGACCACCTCGAGGTTGGCGTAGGACAGCGGCTTTTCCAGGGTGGCCAGGTCGACGATGATGGCGTTGTCGTCGCAGCCATAGATGGGCACGGTGCGAAAAACGCGTTCGAGCTTGGCATGGTTGGCGGGCCGCTGGCGCTGCATGCGAATTTCCAGTGGCTGGAACTCGCGGCCATACAGCATGCGCGAGCCGCGCACCACGGCCAGCAGGGCGTAGTCGAAGATGCTCCAGCGCGTGGCGTCATCGACGCCGCCCAGCAAGGCCGGATCGCCCATCAGCGACAGGCGGCCGGCGCCGCCTTCCATCGTGAAACGCACGTCGGCGGCGTCGGTGATGATGTGGGCGTAGCGCGCCAGCCGCAGGTACATCTGGGCCAGGTTCTCCGAGGCCATCAGGGCGTAGCTCAGGGCGTTGAAGTTCAGCGGCACGAACTGCAGGGCCACGTCGATGCCGATCAACTCCTCGCCCATCTCGCGCACGGCCGTCTGCCAGAAGGCCAGCCCCTGGTGCGCGGGGTAGCGCGCCAGGGGGTCGTTCACGCTCGACAGATCCAGGCCGGCCTCGCTCAGCAGCCGGGTCGCGTCGATGCCGCGCTGCTCCACCGCCATCTTGGCGGCCAGCAGCCAGCTGCGCAGCGCGGATGCGTAGGTGTCGGGGGTCTTGGAGGTGGAGCTAAGGGTCATCCCTGGGGGCGCGGGGGTGGCGGCGGGGTGGCAAGCCGGGTCAAGATGCTGGCGCACAAAGGCAAGTATCGCCCAGGGGCTTCCTGCATGATGGCCCATCGCCTGGCAGATCCCTTCATTATCCAACCCTCAGACAGCATGACCACGCTCACCCGTCTTGGACTGCGCGCACTCAGCCGCATGGCGGCCTCGCCGCAACTCGACCGCTACAACATGCGCAAACCCACCGAGAAGGTGCTCTACCACGGCACCAAGGCCGGTTTCCGGACCGTGACGGCCGCCACGCGCGCCTTCAAGGCGATCCAGAACCTGGGCTCGCCCCAGCGCCTGCCCAAAAAGGGTGGCGGCGACCTGTTCGACCTGACGCCCACCGATGACCAGCAGATGCTGCGCGAGGCCGCACGCACCTTCGCGATGGAGCAATTGCGCGAGGCCGCCGGCAAGGCCGACATGGCTTACGCCGCCCCTCCTGAGTTGTTGGCGCAGTGTGCCGAGTTGGGCCTGACCTCGCTGGGCATCCCCGAGGCGCTGGGCGGCATGGGCACCGAGCGTTCGGCCATGACCAATGTGCTGATCGCCGAAGCCATGGCCGAGGGCGACATGGGCCTGGCCTTCGCGGCCCTGGCCCCTTCGGCCGTGAGCACCGCCCTGGTCCTGTGGGGCAATGCCGATCAGCAGGCTGCCTACCTGGGCGATTTCGCTGGCGAGAACCCGCCGCCTGCCGCGCTGGCCGTGATGGAGCCCACGCCCCTTTTCGACCCCTTTGCGCTGCAAACGCGCGCAGTGCCTCAGTCTGGGGGCTATGTGCTCAATGGCGTCAAGTCGATGGTGCCGCTGGCCTCGACGGCCGAGCTGTTCATCGTGGCCGCGCACATCGAGGGCAAGGGCCCCGGCCTGTTCGTGATCGAGTCCTCGACCAAGGGCCTGTCGATCGAAGAGGACCGCGCGATGGGCCTGCGGGCCGCCGGCACCGCGCGCCTGAAGCTCGATGGCGTCACGCTGCCTGCCAAGGCGCTGCTGGCCGAGGGTTCGGCCGAGGCCTACCGCGAATGCATCCAGCTCTCGCGCCTGGCCTGGTGCGCGATGGCCGTGGGCTGCGCCCAGAGCGTGCTCGATTTCGTCGTGCCCTATGTGAACGAGCGCCAGGCTTTCGGCGAGCCCATCAGCCATCGGCAATCGGTGGCTTTTGCGGTGGCCAATATGTCGATCGAGCTCAATGCGATGCGCCTGCTGACCTGGCGCGCCGCCAGCCTGATCGATGCCGACGCGGGCTTCGACGAAGCGGTGGCCCTGGCGCGCCGCCTGTGCGCCGACAAGGGCATGCAGATCGGCAGCGATGGCGTGCAGCTGCTGGGCGGACATGGCTTCGTGACCGAGTATCCGGTCGAGCGTTGGTACCGCGACCTGCGCGCGGTGGGCGTGTTCGAAGGCGGGATTTTGGTCTAACACCCCCTACGCGCTTCGCACGCCCCCTCAAGGGGGCAACACCGACGGCCCGGCCAAGCCG